>JAOZLK010000102.1 GCA_029934875.1 Bacteroidales bacterium
ACCCGGCTGAAAATCCCCGGTGGCATCCAGCGGCTGGTGAACCTCCTCACCCTCTTCCAGGTGAATGTACCAGGAACCATCGTCAGCCTCACTTGCATCAAAAATCCTTTCCACCCCGTCTTCAAAGTAGCGCCAGCCAAAGCCTCCATATGGTGCCCCATGCTCAAAACTCCCATTGGACAGGCCCCCGTTTTTTCCGAAGCCATCAATGATTTCGCAGGGCTGCACCTGGCTCCATTCCGGATTCAGACCGGCAATATGATCCACCAGGATATGCGCCTGCCCGCTATGGTCCCATTGAGATCCATGCCACTGCTCCCACAACCAGGGAAAGAGGCAGACCGAAAGCCTGGGATCATCCAACTCGTCACGCACTTCATAGTTGTAAATGGCCGGTTCCAGGGGGTCCCATCCATAGCCATTCATCAGGATAATATGGGGCCCTGTTCCATAGACAGCACGCAAATCGGAAACCACATTTTTGAATTTTTGTTTGATCTGAACCTTGCTGCTTTCCCATATGTCGTTGGCCCCTGCATTGACAACAATAATGTGTGGATCAAATCCACTCCGGTAGTCAGGGTCCTGGGTAGAAAAATCAGTGGAGAAGATGAAGGATCCAACACAGTTATCACCCGTTCCATGGAGCTTTGCACCCCCTACCGACTGGTTGTTCATTTCTGCACCGAGCATTCGGGTGGCCATGGCCGGGAAAGCGTAATAAGTGCCCATGTCGCCCTTGTTTTTCTCGCTGTAACTGGAGGATCCGTTCATGTTCGAATCGCCAAAGTAGACTATACGCAGATCAGGTCGCTCCTGAAGCGGAACGAGTCCCAGACCTTCCACCTTCAAACCATGGAAAAAGCTTCTTCCCTTAAAAGTTTCTTTGAATATCTCCAGGCGATGGATGCCGTCATCCAGGTTCTCCGCAAGAACATAGCTGGCCCTTTCAGGAGACACGAACAGCCTTTCTTCTCCCGGAACGCCATCTAAAATGATGCGAAACTGCTCTGTTTTTTCACCCCCTAATTCCACACTGAGACCTTTTCCCTTAAAGTTTACCAAAATCGAAGAACCCTGCCATCCCACCCAGGGCTCCCGGGGATTATCAAAATTCCATCGACCCGTATAACGAATCCCCGGATCTGAAGGCGGGATACTGACCTGGCCATTCGCCAGTGTTCCAAACAACAGCAAAAGAGCGCAACAAACAGCGGAGCTGTATCTAAATATTTGAAATCGTTGTGTCATTGTATTGGTTTTGTAAGTCAATCAGGCGTTTGTACAGAGTATCTGTGATATTTTCATAGGTTTCTTTGCCGAACAGATTATTCATTTCTGTGGGATCGCTATGTAAATCATACAATTCCCACTGGTCGATATCGTGGTAGAAATGGATCAACTTGAAGCGTTCGGTCCTTATTCCATAATGCCTTTTTACCGAATGAGGACCCGGATATTCATAGTAGTGATAATAGACTGCATCTCTCCATTCACCCTTTTCCCGGCCCTCCAGGATGGGCAAGAGTGATTCCCCCTGCATCTCTTCCGGGATGTCAACACCAGCAAGTTCAAGGATGGTGGGCGCGTAATCGATATTCTGCACCAGTTCGTCCCTTGTGCCCTTTTTAATTCTGGAAGGCAGCCTCATCACCAGCGGGGTACGAAAGGATTCCTCATACATAAAGCGCTTGTCGAACCAGCCGTGCTCTCCCAGGTAAAAGCCCTGGTCGGAGGTATAAACCACCAGGGTATTTTCAGCCAGCCCCTTTTTTTCCAGGTAGTCCAGCACACGTCCGATGTTTTCATCCACCGAGGCAATGCAACGCAGGTAATCCTCCAGGTAGCGCTGATAGCTCCACTCCAGCAAAGCCTTCCCTTCCAGTGAAGCTTGCTTGTAAAAATCTATCTCCACGCCATAGGCCTGTTCCCAGGCTTCCCGCTGAGCACTGTTCATCCGATCCATGCGGTACTCAAAGTATTCCTTGAGCGGCCCCTGGATCTCTCCTTCCCTGTCCAGCATCTTCAGGTCATAGACCGGACAGAAGTCCTTCATGTGCATCTCTTGCATGGCTGCTGCCTCCCTACCTTCGTATTGATCATAAAAATTGTCAGGAAGGGTAAAATTCACATCATTGTACAGATTCAGGGTCGCAGTGTCGGGCATCCAACAACGGTGGGGAGCCTTATGGTGCAGCAGGAGGCAAAAGGGTTTGGCCCTGTCACGAGTTTCCAGCCACCTGAGCCCCGCGTCCGTAATCAGGTTGGTGACATAACCTTCCACCCTTATCTCTTCCCCCATCTCAATAAAATCAGGATTATAATAATGCCCCTGGCCTGGCAGAATACTCCAGTAGTCAAAGCCTGTTGGATCACTGCCCAGGTGCCACTTACCGATCATGGCGGTCTGGTAGCCAGCTTCCTGCAGGAGCTTTGGAAAGGTGAGCTGAGCGCCATCGAATACTTCTCCGTTGTTCCGCTGCCCGTTGATGTGTGAGAATTTACCTGTAAGCATAACCGCCCTGCTGGGCGAACATATGGAGTTGGTGACAAAACTCTGGTCAAAGCGGATTCCTTCCTTTGCAATGCGGTCGATATTTGGAGTTTGGTTCAGGCTGCCATTATAGCAGCTGATGGCCTGGTATCCATGGTCGTCGCTCATGATAAACAGGATATTGGGAGCAATAAGTTTTTGAGCTCCGGGCCTGACACTGCATGAGTGCATAAAGGGAACCAGCAAGCAGAGAAGAAGCAGGGCCCTGTACTCTTGTAATTTTTTCATCATATGCTTTATCTTAAGCTTTCCGCTTCCAGGATGTGAGCCACCGAATCGCATTTGCGCCTGTAATGGGCAAGCAGGTCGGAATAATTCTCATCTCCTGCAAGGTTCAGGATTTCATGAATATCCTCCTTGTAATGGTAAAGTTCCTCCAGATCAGGCTGGTTCTCGTAGCGAATGAATTTCCATTGTTCGTCGCGGTAAGCCTCGGTTTTAGGCAGGAGTTCATTATTTTCCAGCCGGTGCTCGCAGAAAAAGCCAGTTCGCCATCCCTCCGGATCGCCTTCTGCAAATACAGTCAGGCTTTCTCCATGATATCCCCCGGGTATGTCCACACCGGCAAGTGACAGGATGGTGGGTGTTACATCCACGTTTAAAGCCATGGCTTCCGGCGATAGTCCCCTCCTGGAGTCTGGCTGCCTGGGATCATAAATGATCAGTGGCACCCTCAGGGAGGGTTCATGCATAAGCCATTTGCCGGCATATCCCCTTTCCCCCAGGAAATAACCATTATCGCCCATAAGAATGATCACCGTATTTTCTGCCAGGCCCTCCTCCTTCAGGGTGGCCCTTATCCTGCCGATAACACTGTCCACCCCACTGATCATGCGGTAATAACCCTTGACCATCTCCTGGTGCTTCTCAGGCGTATCGTACCTCCAGTACCACCTTTTCCGGTTCATGGTTGTTTTCAGGAAATCGGGCAAGGCTTCAAAAAAAGCAGGATCTGCTGTTTCGGGTGTAGGTATCTCCACATCCATATAAAGGGAATCGCAGTACTCGGGCCAGAAATACTGCTGCTCTTCGTCATCATTGGCATGGGGCGACCAGAAGGACAGTGAAAGGCAAAATGGCTTTTCCTTGTTGGATCGGATATAGTCGATGGCCAGGTCGCCGTGGACATCGGCCAGGTGAACCTGCTCCCCTTCGCGCTCCACAAAATAAGGATACCATGTTGGTTCAAATGTATGGAAGAGGGAATCGGTGATCCCTTCATTCACCTTTACCCCGAATTTACCCACAAATCCGGTGTGATAGCCTGCCTTTTTAAGGAGGAAGGGATAACTCTGCTCCATATGCCTGTTTTCCAGTGCTGGCTTGCCAAAGGTATAGTCATGCGTGCGTTCGTAAAGTCCAGTGAACAGGGATGCCCGGCTGGCGGCACATATGGGGGTTGTTACAAATGCATTGGGAAAATAGAGGCCTGATGCGGCCAGCCGGTCCATCTGGGGTGTATGGATGATGGGATTTCCGGCATAAGCCAGTGCATCCCAGCGCTGGTCATCAGTAAGAATAAAAATGATGTTTGGCAAGGGTTCTGTTTCTGGCACCGTCTTGTTTGCGCAGGCCTGTAATCCCAGCAGCAGGGCGGCCATGGCCATACTTCTCCATTGTAAAAAACGCCCGTTCTTCATTACTTCCTGTATTTTTTATTCAATTCAGGACCCTGGAATATGATTTCCTGGTCAGCCCCTGATGTACTCGCCTTATGAAAGTAATAGGGTATATTTCCGTATTCCCCCAGTTTGTAGCCCCATTTATCAATATAGTGCTGCCTCGGCATAAAAACATCGCCAGCCTTTTCCATTTCCTTTTGCAAAAGGCCTTCCATTTTTTCCTGCAAGTTTTCATACCCGGGCTTGCCGGCCAGGTTATCCATCTGAAGTGGGTCTATTTGATGGTCATACAAAAACCATGGTCCCTCAAGGGATTTCACATAGGCATAACGATTGGTATAAATGCCCCTGTACTCCTTACCCTTGCCTGCAAAGTGGGAGACATTCATAATCAGCGCAGCCCGGTCTTCCCCGGCTCCTTCTTGGCCAATAAAGGGGACCAAACTTTCCCCTTCAATAAACCCGGGCACCGGCAAACCGGCCATGTCAAGCAAGGTGGGCAGAATGTCCGGGGTATTGATGGGCGCATCCACGATGATGCTTTTTTTTCCATATAAGGCCGGATAACTGAGAAGGAAGGGAACCCTTACGGATTCGGCCCAGGGAACCTGTTTTTGCCTGGGGCGCACACCCTGGGAGCCCATCATCTCACCATGGTCGGAGGTAAATACCAGGATGGTATTCTGGCTTATTCCTGCTTCATCCATGGCCTTTTGTAAAAGGCCCATGCAGGAGTCCAGGGCCAGGATATGTGCATAATAACCCACCGATTCCTTCCTTGCACTTTCCTCCATGTCCTTACTCACATTATCACGCAATACAATATCTTCAGGAGTGAAGCGCCTCATCAAATTTGCAGGGGCGGTGTGGTGAGGAAAATGCGGGGCACCCCAGGCAAGGACCATCAGGAAAGGTTTGCCCCCGGGGGCATATTTCCGGATATAGGAGATGGCATCCTCTGTTTCAGCATAGGGACCATATCCCTCCCACACTTTTTGCTCCTTACTGTCTCCTTCGTAATAGATCAAATGCTGGTATTCATGGGAACACTCCAGGGCCTTCCAGTAGTCAAATCCCTGCCGGCGTTCAGGAGGAGTAAAATCACCACGGCCCATGCCATCCAGGTGCCATTTGCCGATATAAGAGCTAAGGTATCCGGACTCTTTAAAAAGCTCAGCCATGGTCACCGACTTCGCAGGTAGCTGAAGATCGTTGAAAAACATTCCGGTGGTGGTGGGGTACTGCCCGGTTAACAATGATGCCCTGTAAGGAGTGCAGACCGGGCAAACTGAGACTGCATTGCTGAAATTGATGCCCTGCCTGGCCATGGCATCCAGATTGGGTGTTTTCCCGACCAGGTTCGGATCGCCGTTATAAGACGTGGCCTGGGCCCTCCACTGATCAGCCAGCACATAAATCACATTAGGTTTCTCCAAAAGTGGTTTTTGATCTCTCCCGGTGGTACTCCTGTTTTTGCAGCCAGAAAATAATCCGATCAATAACATGGCTGCAAGGCTTATCCATACTTTTCTCATGGTTTCAAAATATAATCAGGATTAGGCTCCTCCGGGATTGGAGCATTCACAGATTGCTGCCACTCCAGCAGATCATCCAGGAGTTCATTTCGTTTTTGGATTTCCTGCATTGAAAGGTCCCTTTCCTCACCGGAATCCTTCCTTAAGTTATACAATTCGACTGAGCTGTTGGCGGCGATATGTTCTCTCCCTCCATCCAGCACCCATTCTTCAAAAAAGAGCAAAAGTTTCCAGTCTCCCTTACGGATCACGCTTACCGGGCGGGTTCTGAAAATGCTGTCCCGGGAATCATCCTGCATTCCCCTGTAGGATTGCAAGTAGGCAGGGAAATGCCAGAAGATGGCTTCCCTGTCCAGTTTATCCGCCCCTTCCAGCAGGGGAACCAGGCTCTTTCCGTCCAGGGGGTAGTCCGGGGGAGGCATTGCCCCTGCCAGCTCAAGAAAGGTGGGATAAAAATCGGTACTGATCACCGGCAGGTCACAGGTGGTACCAGCCTGAATCCTTCCCGGCCAGTTTACAAACATTGGCACCCGGATCCCTCCTTCGTAAAACATGCCCTTTCCCCCGCGAAGCGGGTCCTGGCAGGTATAGGTGCCATGGCCCCCGTTGTCGGAGAAAAAGATCAGGAGGGTATTTTCACTCAGGCCCAATTCTCTCAGGGTAGACTCGATTCTACCCACACTTTCATCCATGCTCTCGATCATTGCAGCATAAGTGGCATGCCTGTGGCACCCATCCTTCTCCTTCTTTCCATATTTCTCAATCATCTCCTGCTTTGCCTGGATGGGTGTGTGGACCGCGTGATGAGCCAGGTAGAGGAAGAATGGCCTGTCTTTGTTCTGGCTTATAAACCGGATAGCTTCATCGGTAAGTCTGTCGGTCAAATATTTTCCGGCTTCATTAAAATGCCCCTTATACCCCATCTTTTCCCTATCTATGCTGGTGGAGAATCCCTGCTGCGCGGGATCATGGCCCACGTGCCATTTTCCGATGGCGGCAGATACATAGCCTTCCGTCTGAATGGCCTCGGCGATGGTAATCTTGTCCAGGGAAATCTCCTGGGAATTGGGGTGGGGTATCAGCCTGCGATCCTCACTCCTTCCCCTGGCGGGATTTACAACGGTGTAAACACCATGGCGCGGACTGTACTGACCACTCAGGAAACAGGCACGGGTGGGTGCACAATTTGCTGCATTGGCATAGGCATTGGTAAATACCATCCCCTGCCCCGCGAGCCGGTTTATGTGGGGGGTTTCATAATAAGCTGATCCCATGTAGGACACATCCGTCCAACCCAGGTCATCCATCATAATAAATACGATATTGGGTTTTTCGTGCTCCCCTGTGTGTCCGCATGATCCAGACAGGATCACAAAAAACAGACCGAGGCACAGGTGCAATAGGAATAAGGGGTAGTGCTTCATTTTCTTAGAACAATTTTTACCGGTTTATCTTCTTCAATGGAAAACCACAGGATCAGGTCTTCTCCCTCCAGGCTTCGCCTGATACCCTGCCTGAAATCTTCACCCTCAGCCAGATTTTTATCGTTGAGGAAGCAGGTGGCAGGCCAACTGCCCCAGTTTTTGATGATGATGGCCGGATTGACCAGGGGAGAATCAGCCGAAGCTTCCAGCACCAGGCTGAGAGGTGAACCATCACCGGAGTCCCCCTGCTCTATCATGTAAGCCCGCTCCGAACGGTCATATGCTCCACCTGTGAAACCTTCGGAGGAAATTGTCATTTCCGGAGCCTGCAACCAGGACCTGGCCAGCGGAAGGAGATCGCCGGCCGGTTTATCGGTCATGCCCTGCAACATAATCCTGGTCCGCGTGCGATCAGTGTATTCGTAGTCATTCCACTGCACGAAGGTGGTCAGGTTAAAATGGCTTGGACGGTCCGGCGTAGTCACCCACCTGCCATCTCCGGGAATCTGCGCCACGGGCCAGTGGTTCCACCATCCATAAGCTGTTGGAGCCGGATCGGGCCGGTAGTCTGTACTGGCCATATGGGCAGCATAGCTTCTGATATAGGGTGAATCCCAGTTACCCTCCACCGTTTCCACAGAATCCGGTGATACAATAAAAAAGGGCCGGTAGTCCGATTTCAGATGAACATAGGACATGTTGGCCCCCCTGGGTTCGGACATGGCTATTTCCAGGTTCTCATCCCAGGTATAAGCCTTCACATCACCATCCATGTTCACCAGGGAGATGCTTTTCTCCTCAATGACATCCCCGGGATACTTCCCGGGTGGCAGAACCACGATCTGTTCCACCCAGTCGTGACGACGTTCGGGATGTGAGTAGTGCAGCTCCATTTTCCTGATTCCCACCTGGTCGGGATACAAAATATGAAATTCATCACACCATTCTCCCCTGCCATCGTCTGACATGGCCGCAAAATCATATAAGGCATCATTGAGTGCATAACGCCAGTGAATGACCACGCGGGCCGCTGTATTTTCAATGAGTCGTACATGGGAGTAACGGCAATGCCTGTCCATGATGGGTTCGGCGCAGCTGACCACGTCACTGCCCCAGGTTTCCAGCCATTCATTGGTATACCAGATGTCATTCTCGGTCACCCAGCAGGGATTGAAGCTGGTCCCCCGCCAGAATACCATCTGAACCGGTGAACGGTCAAAACGAACGAAGAGGTCCGGCACTTCACTTACCCGCCACAGATCATCCCATTCCTTATAGTAATTCAGCCGGGTATAAAAAGCTCCGAAGCTTCCTGATCCATCGGGCCCCCTGGGTAATACATCACGTCTGCTCAGTGCCGGAACAGGCAGCTCGCTTAAAGCAGTGATTTCGGTACTGATTTCCTTCTCCGTCCGGGCCGATCCACTAATTTTTATTTCGTCCAGGATCCCATCCAGGAAAAAATGGGCACTTGCAGTGGTAAACTGGGGTTCATGCCATACCTGCGCATCCTTGTTCCGGCCAATGGTCATAGAGCCTCCCAGGTGAGGAACAAAATTACCCTTGATATCCAGGGAAGCTTCCTCTTTCCCGTTCACAAACACCCTGATCCTGTTGCCGGGTTCAAATACAGCCGCCACATGGGTCCACTCCTTCAATTGAATACTCACATCGGTGGTGGCCTCATACCAGGTATTCCCTGCTCCAGTTTTAAACCCCACCTGTCCTTTGGCGTTAATGCCAAAAAAGAAGCCTTTCTGCCTTTCAAAGGAACAATCCAGTACCGGTGACCATGACCAGGGGTAGCTTGCCAGGGCAAGCCATGCTTCCAGGGTAAACCCGGACTCGGGATCACCCCAGTTTAAAGCGGGCCTCCTTATGAATGTCCGGAATCCATCCAGCTTAATGCCATGGCCGAATATGCCGGGAACCCTTTCGAAGTTCCCGTATATGGAATCCTTCTTCTGTGAGATCTTTTCATAGGCGAAAGGCCCGTAATTCTCATCAAATGACCACCAGCCAAGCACGTCGGGTTCTGATTGGGCAAAGCCTTGTGAACACACAAAAACTGAAAGAAGCAAAACCCGGATACAGCCGGGCAGCAATGCAGATGATTTGCCTGAGCTCATGATATTGCTATGGTTTGGATGAAAATTAGTAAATTTTATTGTCCTATCTTTATTTTCTGAGCTTTAAAACTCCTGAGATGCGCATTTGCCATACTTGCATACCCATATGCTGTAAAGTGTTGATTATATGGTTTTTTTGCTTTCAGGCAATCAGCTGCAACAAAGCAGCCCGGCAAACTGAAATGCCAAATTTCCTGGTATTGATATCAGATGATCAAAGATGGGACCAGCTGAGCTATGCAGATTGTCCCCTGATCCCCCAATTGTTAACCCCGAACATGGACAGGCTGGCACATGAGGGAGTTTTTTTCAGGAATGCCTTTGTCACCACCCCCATTTGTGCGGTATCAAGGGCAAGCATTATGACAGGAAGGTATTCCAGCACACATGGCATGAATCATTTCAGAACCCCGCTGGGAAAAGAGGTGATCAGCAATAGTTACCCGGCACAACTGCATGATCACGGTTACCGCACAGGGATCCTGGGCAAATGGGGAATGGGAACGGAAGGTACTGAGGAGTTTTTTGATGTATTTAATGCCTGGATGACCCAGGGGACTTATTTTCACGACACTGACAGCGGCTGGATCCACAATGCGGAATGGCTCGCCCTCAATGCCACGAAATTCCTTGAATCCTGCAAAGAAAAGCAGCCCTTTTGTCTTACGGTCTGCTACAAATCCCCACACCACCCCTACCAGCCTGACGAGCGGGATAAATCCCTATACGAAAAAGTACAAATTCCCAGGAGAGAGACGGATACCCCTCAGGACTACCAGGCCATGCCGATGCATGTGATGGAAAAATCACTAAACAGGTGGTGCTATTTCGATGAGAGAGGAGACGAGGACACGAAAAACAGCTTTGAAAAGGATTTCCTTCGCTGTGTAAAAAGCCTGGACCGGTCGGTGGGAAAGATCACACAGACCCTGAAGGAACTAAAGCTTGATGAAAACACCATTGTTATT
>JAOZLK010000614.1 GCA_029934875.1 Bacteroidales bacterium
GGAAATAGCGAATGCTGGTTTTAGTGTGAAATGGATTCGGGTAGTTGGGGTAGAGCATGAACTCACTGTCTGTCCTGGATGGATCCCCTACATTTGATGGCAGCTCCATTTTTAATGAAATATTATCCAGATACAGATCCTCCATGCTGCCCCCGGCATTGATTCGAAGGCAGGCATTATAATCCGGGGCTTCCTTCATCTCAAAAGTATAAGTATAGTGCTTTTTTTCCTCGTCCAGGGCAGTAAAGCCCAATAGGCTGTAATCTCTATAAGGTAAATCGGCTTCTCCAAAAATCATCTCCAGAATACGGGCCTCTTTGGCCCAGGCATCAAACTCAAAAAGGTAGGTCTCACCAAAAAAAAGTGGTATATCCTCCTGCTTCAGTTGCACCTGAGCGTAGCTTTTTCCTCCATTCCGGATCAGGAAATGACAAATGCTGTCCACCACCTGCACTTCGGCCGATGTTGTGCTGTCCACTTCAAATTCCCATGCATCCAGGGCCCGGGAGAAATCGCCATTAAAAATAAGATTGCTACCGGGCTCGGTGTTGCGCAGAATCACATCCTCTTCATTTGAAAAAGCACTTTCCACTCCCTGAAGATCCACCGCTGTCACCCTGAAATAGTAATGTTGCCCGCGGGATAATTCTGTCAGTTTCTTTAAGGTCGTCCGGGAAGTATCCATCAGGTTGGTTGGATGTGGCGATGTACCGCCGTAAATCCTGAAGTGATCCACATTGCTGTCGCCAAATTTGTTAAAAACCAGGCTCAAATGATCTGCCTGTGGTTCAAGAAGCAGGTAGGGTGAGTGACATGTGCCCTCCCAGGGATGCCGGAACGAACGGTAGCAACGGTCTCCATTAACAAACCACATTTCAAATACCCTGGTTCCTTCCGGGGTAATTTCAGTGGCAATGGGAAGTTCATTTCCAAAGGACCAGTTGACATGCATGTTTCCATTGGATAGTTTCTGGCTATTCCCCATATGGCTGACAAATCCCCGTTCATGTGCACTTCTGTATTCCCCAAGCAGGGTGGCTGTTTTTCCTTCCGGATCAATTTCATATTCCAGGGCGCGCGAAACGGGGGGTGTATGTCCATTACCGTTATCAAACAGGGTATAGACATTGTTGCCCTGGGATCGAATGGCATGCTGGTTTCGAAAGCCTTCCAGGGGATCGCGGTCAAATTGGAAATCGTTATTGGGTGAATCCGGTGTGCCGCTCATTCGCCAGATAAATTCGCCACTCTGGCGATGGATCTTGGAGATTTCGCTGAGGTGACGGCTGGAAAGCAGAATATGTCCGTCATCGTCTTCATAGATGGCATTGATGTGCGGAAAACGTATTTGACTACCCCTTAAGTTCTCCAACTCCAGGTCACGAATATCAAAATGGTCCCAGGACCGCCAGATGAAAATAAGTTGACCCTCAGCATTAAACTCCTGAATACAAGACTCTGTCACCCGCGCATCGGTCAAACCCCCGCTTATATACTGGCTCATATCCACTGTGGTTTCTCTGTATCCGATCAGGATGTAAGCTCCACCGGGCAGCAAATAAAAGTCATGTTCATCCGTGGTATATCCATTGACCGCACGCATAGATTTAATAAACTCAAAATCCTGATCCAAAGCTATAAAGGCCGGGCTATCCCCCCCATACCCATTCTCCACAAACATGGTGATCCACCCATTGGGCTGCACCTTAAAATCGTCGCGCCGATCGGGTGTTTTCCAGTACCATACAGGATCACCCTCTGTGTTAAATATGATGTTGTAATTGGGCGAATCCCAGTTATTCAGAAAAACAAAATCCTCGGAGGGATTTTGGTGTATGGTGACCTCTACGTGTGGAAAATCTGAAGGAACTGCGACTCCGTTGGACATGATCCTGGGATAATAACTACCGGCATGTTTTTTCTTTTCCAGGGTACTGAGGCTCTCCTGATCCTCTTGTGTGGCCTGATCCTGTTGTGCTTTTTTGAGCACCGCATATTCTGATACCGTAAAATCATAGGAGATTGACCCTTCCAAATGAGCAAAATCTGCTGTTAAGCGGGGATCAAGTCTTACCTCCACCCACTCTCCTGGTTCAAAAGGCTTCCCGGGTGTAAAGATTACTGTCTTTCCGTCCGAAACCACCAGGGTCTCTCCAGGATGGCTGCCACTTGTTTCTCCGGATACCAAAATAAAATGCTCCAGGTTCGTCACATCGTCCGGGGAAATTGTTTCAAACCTGAGAATCAGCGTGGAATTGGGGTGAATCCCCCTGGCCCCGGGTGCAGGGAACATATACTGATACATATCGTGCCATGGTGCCCGGGCCAGGGATGTGGAGGCAAAGACAAACAGGATCAGAAAAGAAAGATATATGCTCCTATACTTGATAATTTACAGGTTCGGGTTCGAATATTGCACAAGCCTCGCTATTGGCACCACATATTTGTCGCTGCCCGGCTCCAGTGTAAAGGTTTCACCGTCGGGGAGGGTCCGTGTAAAGGTAGGGATGGTTTCACCGTAGGCATGATAGCGTTTCAGGTCAATAAAATTATTTCCCGTGTAGCACAATTCCCTCCTGCGTTCATCTTTCACCTCCTGCAATGCGTCTGCGTCATTTGTATAGGTAAAGGTGGCATCCCGGGTGGTATACCGGTAGACCGCAAGTTGATTCAACATGTCGATGGCACCCTGCCCATTTCCGTTTCGGACTTTGGCCTCCGCATTGGCCAGCATCAACCTTGGAACGGTCATCCCTGCATTGGTTGCCGCGTAATCCCTGATAAAGACATAATCGGGCAGGGTGGAATTCCTCTGATCGTACCAGGTGTACTCTCCTGAGAAGAGGTACCACCTCCGGTCTGTCTCCTTATTGTAAAGATCCCTGAGTGATGGAGAATAGAGATGAGCCGGATCATAAAACCAGGTCGAAAAATGCCTGCTCCATACCGCAGATTCTGTATCCGTTAGATATTGAAACTCCCGGTCGTTATTCAGGGCCGTCCAGGGTTTTCCAGGGGTATTGTGATCCAGTTCATTAAAATCATATACAAAATTGTACAAAGCCAGTGCCTCACCGGTATATTGCTCAGCCTTAGCCCAATCACCCATATAAAGATAAATGGTTCCCAGCAAGC
>JAOZLK010000103.1 GCA_029934875.1 Bacteroidales bacterium
TTGGAGGTGTATCGGCACTACTATCCATGCTGAATAGCTGTGCCGCCGGTGTTAGTGTAGTGAACATTGATAATGGATTTGGGGCTGCCTGCCAGGCACACCTCATTAATAAATCCTAAAGTCATATTGTCATAAAGTCTGTAAAGTTGAAAGTTTGTTATGAATGAGATGAGCGTTTTGGTATTGTCGGCTGCGACCCTGGGGATGGTTCATACCCTGCTGGGTCCTGATCATTACCTGCCCTTTATTGTGTTAAGTAAGGCACGGAATTGGTCCCGACCTAAAACCATGTGGATTACTTTTATTGCAGGACTTGGGCATGTAAGCGGATCGGTTATTCTTGGAGTGATCGGGATTGCCATGGGTATTAGCCTTAGCAAACTGGAGGCTTTTGAGGCCAACCGCGGGAGCCTGGTGGGCTGGATGCTCATAGCTTTTGGACTGCTTTATACGGCTTATGGAATTTACAAATACATAAAGAAGGGCGCTCATGTACACCTTCCCGCCTTTCTCAGGCCCAAATCGCTCAGAGGTAAGCATATGCATCTTGATATGCAGGAACTTGAGAAGGAGGATACGGCTGGAAAGCTGACGCCCTGGATTCTCTTCCTGATCTTTGTATTTGGTCCCTGCGAGGTGCTGATTCCCATGCTGATTTTTCCTGCGGCCAACCATAGCGCCATGGGTGTTCTCATGGTGGCACTGGTATTTGGGGTTGCAACCATTGGAACAATGATGGCTGTGGTTTACCTGGGATATAAGGGGTTTTCTCTTCTCAGTCTCAAGGGCAGGGAATATCAGTTCCATCTACTGGCGGGCATGGTCATCCTTGTGGCCGGAGCCGGGATGCAGTTCATGGGCTGGTAAACCCAGGGCTGTTAAACCAGGGGGCGGTAATCTCAGGGTTGGTGATCCCAGGGATATCCAATCTTATACAGATATTTGCTGGTCCGAATGAAGATTGCCCCGCCTGCAATAGCCGGTGTTGCCCATATCTCCCCTTCAAGTTTGTTTTCAGCTACAATATCCAGCTCCTGTCCTTCTTTAATAACATAGGTATACCCCCGGGTCGAGCTAAAGTATAAGAGCCCATTGGTATATACCGGCGAGGAATGAAACTTACCTTTCATTCCTTCCGACCAAACCGTACTCCCGTCTGATGTGTCCAGGCACCACATTTCACTCCTTGAATCGATGGTGTAGAGCAGTCCATCCTTCACAAGGGGGGATAAGAGTTGGAGAATAGGAGTCTCCACACTCCAGAGTACATTGCTTTCTTCGATGTCACCTTCACCATCCGGGTCCACAGCCATCAGCTTGCTGATTTTTTCACCGGCAGTGTCTGTTTCAAATCCTACGTAATAGTAAACAAGGCCATTGCTTTCAGTGGGCATGGCAATGGTGGAGTCTTCACCGAAGACGATCCTCCATACCTCCTCACCGGTATCAGGATCATAGGCTATACAGGCAGCCGATCCGTTGCTGATCATCAGCTTGCGACCATTTACATCGATAATGATGGGAGTGATGTAAGCTTTTTTCCCAATGTATTCAATGGGAGAGTAGAGTTCCTCCGGACGATCTGTTCTCCAGATGGTCTCCCCCGTTTTTTTATCCAGGGCCGTGATGTACTGAAAGTCGGAACCTTCCATGTGGACTATCAGTTTATCTTCATAAATGAGCAAGGATGAAGCCGGACCCTGAATATGTTCCACCTGCATGTCGGTTCTTTCCCATATGGTTTCTCCGCTTTCGGTATCAAGGCAGGCGGTTCCATAGCGGCCAAAGTGCAGGTATACCCGCCCTGTTTCAATGGCGCCGGTGGGAGTAGCGTAGGAGTTAATGGCGTGAATACGGTAAAGACTATCGTGATTAAAAATGATGCGGTTGTGGATGATCTCTCCACTTTTGAAATCCAGGCAGACCGCCCTCATCTCCTTTCCAGCTCCTGTTGCCGTGGTAAGCCAGACTTGCTCCCCCAGGATGATTGGCGATGACCATCCCTTACCCTCAATGGCGGTTTTCCAGGCAATGTTTGTGGAGTCGTCCCAGGAAACAGGAAGGCCCGATTCGCCTGAGATGCCATCGAGGTGATTGCCTCTGAAGTGAGTCCAGGACGCTGTGTTATCCTGGGCCGTCAGGGCAAAGGTGATGGATAGAAGAGCGAGTATTGAATATATGACCGCGCGGATTCCTTGCATGGGATCTGTTTTTGCTTAAATGTTATTATTCAAAGGCATCGTCGAATTTGATGTCTGAGGGCGGGAAATCAATCATTTTTACAAAATCGGCCGCTTCCTCAGCTCCGTGCTCCCGGTCCATCCCACTGTCTTCCCACTCCACTGAGAGGGGGCCGCGATATCCAATGCGGTTCAGGGCGCGGATGATCTCTTCAAAATCGATCTTGCCCCTGCCCAGGGATCTGAAATCCCAGAAACGGCCGGGAGAGCCGAATTCCGTATGGCCACCGAATACACCTGCCTCAGTTGCCACATCCGACCACCACACATCTTTCATGTGCACATGGAAGATCTTATCGCTGAAAATATCGATGAACTTCACATAATCTACACCCTGGTAGCCTAAATGAGAGGGATCATAATTAAATCCAAAGGCAGGATGATGGTCCAGAGCATCCAGTGTTCTTTTTGCAGAAGCGATATCAAAGGCAATCTCCGTTGGGTGTGCCTCCAGCGCAAATTTGATTCCCAGCTGCTCATAGGCATCCATGATCGGTTTCCATTGTGATGCAAACTTTTTGAAACCATCCTCGATCATTGTTTCGGGTGTGGGAGGGAAGCTGTAGAGCATGTGCCAGATAGGGCTTCCCGTAAAACCATTAACCACTGAAATTCCCAGTCGCGCTGCTGCTTCCCCGGTTTTTATAATCTCCTCAGCGGCCCTCTGGTTCACTCCCTCCGGATCGCCATTACCCCAGACATAGTCGGGCAAAATGCTTTTGTGCCGCTCATCGATCCGGTCCGATACCGCCTGTCCGACCAGGTGGGCAGAGATGGAAAATAACTTTAAATCATATCTCCCAAGCAGGGCTAATTTCTCATTGCAATAGTGTTCATCTGCCTTATCCACTTCAAAGTGGTCGCCCCAACAGGCTAGCTCCAGACCATCGTAGCCAAAGTTTTTAGCTTTCTGACAAAGTGTTTCAAGTGGGAGGTCGGCCCACTGGCCGGTGAACAAGGTAACAGGACGGGACATGGTCGAATGGTTATTAGTTATTGGTTATGGTTAATGGTAATTGGTTTTGGATCAGTTAGCTTAAGTTGGATTCTGCTAATTTAAAAAAGATTGGTAAACATTCTTTATGAATACCCTTGGGATTTCTTTATATATTTGAATTACTTGATTCATCGCCATGATAGGCGGCAACATTAAATTTTAATTGAAAGGGTGAATATACACAGGGAAATACTAATCATAGCGGGAGCCCTTTTCTTGATTTCTTCAATGCTTAATGCACAGGCGAGTGAGTCTGACCCTGCAGTCGATACTTTACAGCTGATGTATGAGGAGCTCTTTAACAGGGAGGAGCCGCTGAAGCTGACCTTGAAATCGGACTTTAAAACCATACGAAAATCCCGAACAAAGGATTTCTACATACCCGGCGATATGACCTGCTATTTGGATGATTCTCTTCAGGTAGTCTGCCCTGTGAGGTTAAAGGCCCGGGGCATATATCGCAGAAAGAACTGTGCCATGCCACCCATGTGGCTGAATATCCGTAACTCCGGGATTGAGACCGAAGAACTATCTGGAATCCGGCGTATTAAAATGGTAAATATTTGTCGCTCGGGTGGGCACTACTCAGATTACCTCCTGCGGGAATATCTTGTTTATAAGATATATAATTTGGTTACGCCATATAGCTTCAGGGTCAGATTGATTGATCTGAAAATGATAGATACCGGAAAAGAAGACCGGGAAACACAGGGCTGGGCTTTCCTGATTGAACCTGATGAGATGATGGCCCGAAGGCTTCAAGCGTGGGAAATTATCAGTGATGAACTTGCCATGCGCACCGTTAACCAGGAGGCCATGGACATACTTGCCATGTTTCAGTATATGATTGGAAATCCTGATTTTTCAGTTACCGGCAGGCATAATCTGAAAATTCTGGATACGGGGACCACCGGGGACGCAAGTGATTATATTCCTGTACCCTACGACTTTGATTTTACCGGTTTTGTGAATGCTATTTATGCCACACCCAATGCGAAATATGAACTTGGTTCCGTAAAGGAGCGAGTTTTCGTGGGGCCCTGCAGGGATCGGGTGAGTTATGAAAAAGCCATTGCCGTACTTGAGGCAGTCAGGGATGAATTTGAGTCGCACATATGGTTTTTAGACTACCTGAGTGAGGAGGAAAGGTTTGATATGATTGGTTATATTGAAAGCTTTTTTGCAACAGCTGAGAATGAACGATTTATTGATCGGGAAATATCATCAACCTGTAAGTGAAAATCCGCTGTGAACCAAATAGGCGGTGGCTTGGTTATTGTTATATAAAGTCTATAAAGATGAAAAGTATAGGAAGAAGTTTAGGGATCGCCATGGTGGTCATAGCATCGGGAGTTAGTATACAGGCTCAATCACTTGAAGAGGGAAGCAAGGAAAGGCCCAAAAATGTGATTCTTATGATCGGGGATGGTATGGGCCTGTCACAGGTTTCATCGCCCTATTTTTTCAGCAAGGAGCCACCTGCGTTCAACAGGTTTAAACACATAGGGTTGTCCAGGACCTCCTCTGCAGATGCGCCCGTTACCCAATCACCTGCAGCAGCCACAGCAATGGCTACGGGATATAAAACCTATAATTTTGCAATTGGAGTTGATGTTGATACGGTCCCCAGGAAGAATATCGTGGAGCTTGTGTCAGAAAAGGGATTTATGACAGGGTTAATAGCCTCTTCTTCCATAACCGATGCCACCCCGGCCGGATTTTATGCTCACCAGGAAAATCGCTATATGCAACACGAGATAGCCATGGACCTGGTCCGTTCGGAGGTTGATTTTTTTGCCGGCGCCGGGATCAAATATTTTATCGATACCACGGGTATAGATCATTTTGCTGAGCATGGCATTGAAATAAATTTTACCAGGTTGAAAAAAATTAAAAATCCAGAACCAGGGAGCAGGTATGGTTTTTTGCTGGGCAATGAAAGAATGAAGACCATGCTTGAGGGAAGGAAAACCTTCCTCAAGGATGCTACTGCCATTGGTACTGAGTTTCTTTCCAGTGGGAGTGAAGGCTATTTCTTAATGGTCGAAGGATCTCAGATTGACTGGGCAGGTCATGGGAACCAGGTTGAGTATATGATTGCCGAAATGAACGATTTTAACCAGCTGGTTAACTGGGTACTTGATATGGCAGAGAGAGACGGGGAGACTCTTGTAATTGTAACGGCCGATCACGAGACTGGTGGATTTACCCTGGGTGCAGCCGGAAGAAACGGATATGATGCAGATTATTCGGTGATCAGTCCCACATTTGCCTCCACAAATCATTCAGCCACCATGGTGCCTGTATTTTCATATGGTCCGGGAGCTGAAAATTTCACAGGAATATTTGAGAATACCGAAATTTTTCACAAATTAGTGTCCCTTATAGGAACTGATTAATGGAAAACTCTGATCGTGAACTCATAATTGGGATGGTAAGTGAAGCATTCAGGCAGAATCCTCGTGCCATGGCGATAATGAAAAAAAAGGACCCGGTCCGTAGCCTGAGGTTGATGACGGAATATGCTTACAACCTGGTAGAGAAGTTTGATGGGATCTACCTTTCTGAAGATAAAAGCACCGTATTATTCTATTACCTGAAAAGTCAGTATAAGCGTAGCTTTGTTGATTATATCAAGTATGGAAAAATGTTCATGCGGGCCATCAGGCCTTCTCAGCTTTTCCCCACCTTGAAGAGGGAAAAGTATATTGCAAGCCTGAGACCCAATTATGAGGATTATGTTTATGTGTGGATACTGGGTAGTGATCCCGATAAGACCAGTATAAGAGGACTGGCAGATATCCGTGACCACCTCTATGGTTTATCTGAAAGGCTTCAGCTACCCATTCTTATTGAAACCACCATCGAGAAGCTCCTCAGGTTATACAAATATGTGGGTTTTGAAGTCTACCACCAATGGCATGATGAGGAAGCAGATATAACAGTCTGGCTTCTTCAGCGGGAGTTTGAAAAGGCAGATGAAGAGAGGAAAGCTAAAAAAGCCAATAAGGCCAAGGTGAACAATGAAGACTGAGCCTGCCTAGATATTTGCGGCCAGCCAATCGCCTACCTCTGAAGTTTTATATGCCTTCTCTTCTGCTATATCCTCGGTAACAATACCAGCATCCATGGATTTGCTTACTACATCTCTTATGGCCTGTGCCTCATCCATAAGATCCAGGGACAACTCCAGCAGCATGGCGGCAGAAAGTACAGTTGCCAGCGGATTGGCAATGTCCTTTCCGGCAGCCTGGGGATAGGAGCCATGAATGGGTTCAAATACCGATGTATGAATTCCAACTGAGGCTGATGGCAGTAAACCCAGGGAACCCGTAATCACACTTGCTTCATCGGAAAGGATGTCTCCAAACATATTTTCGGTGACCATCACATCAAATTTCTTGGGCCACTGGATAATCTGCATGGCAGCATTGTCCACAAACATGTAGTCGACTTCGATATCAGAATGTTTCGGGGCCATCTCCTGTGCAATCTCTCTCCACAGCCTGGAAGTTGCCAGTACATTGGCCTTGTCTACCACGGTGAGACGTTTGTCTCTCTTGGCGGCATATTCAAAGCCCAGTTCCAGGATGCGCTCCACTTCCGGCCTTGTATAAACACAGTTATCGAAGGCCATATTCAGGTCCTCAGATCTGCCTTTTTCACCGAAGTAGATGCCGCCGGTGAGTTCGCGGATGACCACAAAGTCGGCACCTTCCACCAGGTCACGGCGAAGCGGACTTTTGTGAATCAGGGAAGGAAAGGTGGTAACAGGACGGATATTGGCATAAAGGCCCAATTTCTTGCGCATGGCCAGGAGGCCCTGCTCGGGTCTTACCTTCGCCTTGGGATCATTGTCATACTTGGGATCGCCGATGGCACCAAAAAGAACAGCATCGGAGTCCATGCAGAGTTGATGAGTTTCTTCCGGATAAGGATCGCCTACCTGGTCGATAGCGCTGGCACCGGTAATTCCTTCGGTAAAGATGAAATTATGTTTGAATTTTGCTCCAAGCGCATTTAATACCTTGATGGCCTGGTCGATAATCTCGGGACCAATTCCGTCCCCCTTCAATACTGCAATCTTAAACTCCATATGCTTCGATTATATTTAACATTCTACGTGTACACTCAATGGCTGCCACGGTCTGGTCAGAATCAAGTGCACGGGTTTTTATGAGCTTGCCTTCGTAGTTCCATGTGATCATACACTCCACCAGGGCATCTGTTTTTCCACCAGGGGGAATGGTAACCACGTAATCGGACAGGAAGGGTAACTTCTTTTTAAGCCGGCCATAAATCTTTCGGATCGCCTTCATAAAGGCATCATATTGTCCGTCTCCCGAGGCAGTCTCCTCGTGAATGAAACAATCAATCTCAACAGCCACAGTAGCCACCGATTTTAGTCCGCGTGCGACAGATAGCTGGTAATTCTTAATCCGAATGGTCTCGTGCACCTTTTTGCTGCGTAGCACATCCGAGATGATATAGGGGAGATCCTCTTTTGTGATGATTTCTTTTTTATCTCCAAGGGCAATGACTCGTTCGGTGATAAGCTTCATATCCTCCTTGGAAAGTTCGATGCCCAGCTCTTCCAGGTTTTTCTGGATACTGGCCTTACCGGACATTTTCCCAAGAGCATAGGTTCTTTTTCTGCCAAATCTTTCGGGCAGAAGGTCATTGAAGTAAAGATCATCCTTTGAATCCCCATCAGCATGAATTCCGCTGGTCTGGGTGAAAACGTTCTCACCAATAAGGGGTTTGTTCAGGGGGATTCTGATTCCGGAAAAGGATTCTATCATCTTACTTGCATGATAGAGGCGATCTTCACGCACATTCATTTCATACTTGAAATGATCTTTTACAAGGCCAATAACGCTGGATAGGGGAACGTTTCCGGCTCTTTCTCCCAATCCGTTTACAGTTGTATGAATTCCTGTGATACCTGCTTTTATGGCAGAGAAGGTGTTTGCTGTTGCAAGGTCATAATCGTTGTGGGCATGAAAATCGAAATTCAGTTCCGGGTAGCGGGTGATCATGTCCAGGCAGAAATCGTAGGCTTCCTGCTGGTTCAGAATCCCCAGGGTATCGGGCAGCATAAAGCGGTCGATGCTCTCATCCTTCAGGGCATCCAGGACCTGGTACATGTACTCGGGTGAGTTGCGCATGCCATTTGACCAGTCTTCAAAATAGATGTTCATGCGGATGTCCATCTCCCGGGCAATGGCAAGCACCTTTTTCACATCAGCTATGTGCTCTTCAGGTGTTTTTCTGAGCTGGGTCTCACAGTGCTTCAGTGAACCCTTCATCAAGAGGTTGTTCACTTTCCCGCCTGCCTCCTTGATCCACTTAAGGGAAATATCCCCGTCAATGAAGCCAAGGACCTCTACCTTTTCAATGTGACCGTTCTTCCTGGCCCATTCAAAAATCTTCTTTGCGCCCTGGTATTCACCTTCTGATACCCTGGCCGAAGCTACTTCGATGCGATCAATCTTAAGATTGGTCAGGAGAAGTTTAGCGATATTAAGTTTTTCTGTTGCTGTAAAGGTCACACCTGAGGTCTGTTCGCCATCCCTCAGGGTGGTATCCATGATGGTAATTTTCATGAGCTAAGCGATTTAAATTTATAAGAGCTCGAATTCGGCTATCTTATCCTTAATTTTTAAAAGGTAATCGATGTCATCATAGCCATTCAGAAGGCATTTCTTCTTATAGGGGTTGATGTCAAAGGATTCAGATTCGCCGGTGGCCTCAATACTAATTAACTGTTCTGCCAGGTCAACTTTAAGGCTTGTTGCGGGATCGTTTTCAATTGCAGTGAATATTTTTGAAAGGAAGGCAGCGGATACCTGCACCGGCAGTAGTCCGTTGTTCAGGGTATTGGCCTTAAATATATCAGCAAAAAAGCTGGAAACCACCACTTTGAAACCATAGTCAAGGATGGCCCAAGCAGCATGTTCACGGCTTGATCCGCTTCCGAAGTTCATTCCCCCGACCAGGATGCTTCCACTATATATCGGGTTGTTCAGTACGAAATCGGCTTTGGGCTGACCGGCTTTATCATAGCGCCAGTCCCGGAAGAGATTCTCACCGAAGCCATCCCTGGTGGTGGCCTTCAGGAAGCGTGCGGGTATAATCTGATCCGTATCGATGTTTTCGATGGGAAGGGGTACTGCCTTGGAAACTATGGTGGTAAATTTATCAATCGACATTTTCTATTCTTTTTGTATTAAATCGTGAAGCGTTTAAAGCATTGTACGCGGGTCGGTAACCACACCTGAGACTGCTGCTGCCGCTGCTGCCAGCGGGCTGGCAAGCATGGTGCGGGATCCGGGGCCCTGGCGACCTTCAAAATTCCTGTTGGATGTGGCAACTGCCAGCTTCCCTTCGGGTACCTTATCATCATTCATGGCAAGGCAGGCTGAACAGCCCGGTTGCCTGAGCTTGAAACCTGCAGCCTCAAGGGTATCTTTGATTCCCTCTGCAATAGCCTGCTTTTCAACCTGCTTTGATCCGGGAACGATCCATGCAGTTACATGTTCGGCCTTTTGCTTCCCCTTTACGAATTCTGCAACCTGGCGAAGATCTTCTATTCTGCCATTGGTACAGCTCCCTACGAAAACATAATCCACGCTCGTCCCGGCAATGGCCGCACCGGCTTCAAAACCCATATAGGCGAGCGATTTTTTATATGAATCCTGGGTCTTTTCATCAATCTCTTCCACTGCTGGAATATGACCATTGATTTTTGCACCCATGCCAGGATTGGTTCCGTAGGTAATCATGGGTTCAATATCCGCGGCATCGAAGTTCAACTCCTTATCAAAAACTGCGTCGCTGTCACTAATCAGTTCCTTCCATTTCTTGACCATGTGGTCAAAGTCCTCACCTTTCGGGGCAAATTCCCTGCCCTTTACATAATCGAAGGTAGTTTCGTCCGGAGCGATAAGTCCGCCCCTTGCACCGCTTTCGATGC
>JAOZLK010000615.1 GCA_029934875.1 Bacteroidales bacterium
GGGTCATCCTTTTTACCGGGCGCTATCCCGAAAGTATGTTTGAATTCCAGGTAGGTTTATTGAAATGGGATTTACGACTCAGCGCAAGGCTTTACAATGTATCAGATGGCTACCCGGCTTTTGGGATTAAATCGACCGATGAATATACTGACATGGAGATTCCCTACCCGGAAAAGGTCAGCAGGGGTCTGACCTTACTCAGGTTTCTGTTCGGTCTGTTTTTTGTAGCGCTTCCTCACGGTTTTATCCTGATGTTCAGAGCCTGGTTCGTGGGCATCCTGACCTTCCTGGCCTGGTGGATTGTCCTTTTCACAGGCAAATATCCCGATTTTATCTTCGATTGGGTGATTGGTCAGCTTCGGTGGCAGTACAGGGTAAGCCTTTACCTGATGTACATGACAGACACCTATCCTCCCTTTACGGGTGATGAGCTACCCGAAGAGGATACAGGGGTAAACATAAGGGTAGACTAAGATGGAATATTATCCCATACCCCAGCCCGATGAGATCGAGACCAGGGTGAAGGAAGATGCCATGGGTGCCTACTTCATGATGTTTGCTACCTCAGCCATAGGCATTCCATTGCCCATACTAAACCTGGTGGCAGCCATTATTTACTATTACGTGAACCGTAGTAAGGGAAAATTTGTACAGTTCCATACCCTGCAGTCACTCTGGTCACAGATCCCGCTTACCCTTTTGAACTCGGGACTGGTGGCATGGACCATTGTAAACCTTGTTCGTGACCTGAGCTTCACCTCTTATTATTGGGGCTATCTTGTGATGGTGGGTATTGCGAACCTGGTCTATTTTATTTTCAGCATAATCGGCGCGGTGAAAGCCAGGAAAGGTGTTTTTTACTACTTTCTTTTCTTTGGCAAAGTTGCTTATCACCAGGTTTACCGCATCAGACCGGAGCGTTTCGACTCAGCACCTGTAAACAGGCCTCCGGGCCAGTAAGTTAGTGTTATATGCAAGGTAAAATTATCAGGGATCTGCTTATTCTCCTTGGAGTATTTGGCCTTATCTGGCTGATCTTTTCTCTGTTCACCTACCCGGACGACCCGCATGTTCTGAGCGTTGGGAAAGAGGAAAAACTTGGAGAAAGTTATCTGAATCTAATCCTTCTTAACCCCATGTTTGGGGAATTTGAAAATGAAAAAGTCGATTCCATGGTCGCAATCATTAGCGACAGATTGGCAGGGGGCTTAGGCAATTCGGAGTATAACTATCGCTTTGTTGTGTTCGAAAATGAGATGATTAACGCCTTTACGGTTCCCGGAGGAAACATCCTGATCTCGACAGGACTCATTGCTTTTTGCGATACACCTGAGGAACTGGCCTCGGTGATGGCACACGAGATGGGTCACGTGGAGAAACGTCATGTGGTCACCAGGCTGATTAAGGAGCTTGGTTTAGAAATCCTTACGTCGGGTGATGCCTTTGTTTTAGGGGAAGTAACGGGCTTACTTACATCAAGCTCCTTTGACAGAAAACAGGAAGAGGAAGCAGATCTTTTTGCCGTCCGGCTCCTGGAGAATTCATCCATCGAACCACGCACCCTGGCGACTTTTTTTCGAAAATTGGAGGATGAGACTGATAATGAGCTGATGCAGCATTTTGAGATTATCTCTACCCATCCCAACTTCCGTTCCCGCATCAGGGAGGCTCTCTCTTATACTCCTGAAAAGGAATTTGAAGCGGAAGTTATTGAACTGAATTGGGAGGCGATGAAGGAAGAGCTTAAGTAAATAATATTAACTTTGCGCTCCATTAAGGCTCCATAGTTTAACTGGATAGAACGTGGGATTCCGGTTCCCATGGTGGGGGTTCGAGTCCTCCTGGAGTCACAATCCTTATTACTGGAGTCTTATCAACTCAAAATCAGGCCTAAATATACCCATTCAGTCACCTCTCCGGTCACTCTGAGTTCACTTGTCGCCTACACCTGTTGATATTTCATCAAAGAAGCAGTCAGATTTTTCCATAATTTCAGCTAATCATCTATTATTATATATTATTTAGAATCAAATGGCAGCCGAATTTTTATCTTCCGTCGGGGTTTCATACCAGATCGACAGACTTCTATCAGAAGCTAATAGTGAAATTGTTTTTTTCTGCCCGGTTCTGAAATTACACGATAGCGTTATCCTTAAATTCCAGCAGGCCGATCAGCGAAACGTAAGAATAACACTACTTTTTGGGAAGGATCGAGGTCAAACAAAGGGGATGCGCTGGCATAAGGATTTTAAAAACCTTAGAATTCTTTATCACGATAAGTTGAATTCCTGTGTTTACAGGAATGAGAAGGAGTTGATTATTACCTCCCTGGGACTGGAGGAGTTGAGTTCTGCCCTTACCTTTGACATGGGTGTGTTAATTACGAAGATGCGCGACAGGAAGGCTTTTGAAGATGGAATTTATGAACAGGACCTTCTTGTGGAACAATCCGAGGAGGTTTTTGCAGGTACTAACTTTGAGAAGCAGGAGGAGTCTTCAAATCCAGAAGAGATCATCAGGCAAATGCCCTATGTAAACTATTTTGGGATCGAAGATCGTAGCCTTGTCAATGGGAAAGTTAAGGCCCCCAGTGGTAAATTCTATTATCCGGAGATGGAGTTGTACAACGATGGCACCATCAAATTCCAGGGATTCAAGAAAACAAGGCAACGCCATGGCGAGTGGATCTTCTATACCTACGAAGGCTTCGTACGAGAGGTGGTAATCTACGAAAACGGGAGTTACGTGGACAAGATCTTCTGTGATTATGAGAATCCGGCAAAATGCATATCAAAATACTACCTGCTTTTCGGATTGGGGAATTCGGTGAAGAAGCTTTTTGGGAAGGAGATTGCTAATCTGTATTTTGATAGTAAAATAGAAGAATTCACCGGATCGGATAAAACCAAGTTGTTTTATCACACTGAACGATTCCTGGGTAAAAGGAACATGTTTGACCAGCCTGAAACCTTTCAGCAGATGGTCGACCAGATCTACACCACCCTCTACGATAAAAAATAGCTTCAAGCCTCTCTACACCAGTTAGCCCCTTTCAAAGCAGCTGCAGGCTGTATAATAGGACGAAAAAAAGGCCGTATCATTTGATACAGCCTCTTGAGTTTTATTAAATCA
>JAOZLK010000104.1 GCA_029934875.1 Bacteroidales bacterium
AGGAGAGGATTTCACCAGGTACGAGGGAGGAATCTATAGCTCGGAGTGGTTCTGGGCTAAGGTACTGCACGTGCTGCGAGCCGATTCTGTGGTAAGTGAGCAGGCCTGGTCGTGGGTGGAACACTGCGACTGGATTCCCGCACTCCTGGTGGGGGATACCGATCCCCTGAAACTGAAGAGAAGCCGCTGTGCTGCCGGTCATAAAGCCATGTGGCATGAGAATTTCGAGGGTCTCCCTGAAGAGGATTTCCTGGTAAAGCTTGATCCGCTGCTTGGTGGATTAAAGGAGCGCCTCTTCAGTGAAACTTATACCTGTGATGTGAAGGTTGGCACCCTGGGCGGGGAGTGGGTAGAAAAGCTTGGCTTGAGCGCCGGAGTCAGCATTGGAGCAGGGGCATTTGACGCCCACCTGGGAGCGTTGGGAGCCGAGATTCAGCCTTACTATCTCAGCAAGGTCATGGGAACATCCACCTGCGATATGCTCATAGCCCCGGCCAATGAGATAGGGGATAAGCTGGTGAGTGGAATCTGCGGCCAGGTGGATGGGTCGATCGTGCCGGGCATGGTCGGACTTGAAGCCGGCCAGTCAGCCTTTGGAGACATTTATGCATGGTTCAGAAATGTGTTGATGTGGCCAGTGGAAAATGTGGTAGGCAAGCTTGAGGGAGTGGATGCTGAAACCCGTGAGCTCATAAAAAAGGAGTGCTCGGAAAAAATGATAGCAGAACTAAGCAAAGCCGCGGAGGGGATTGATCCTGAAGATTCATCCCTGCTTGCCCTGGATTGGATGAATGGGCGGCGCACACCGGATGCCAATCAGAATCTAAAAGGAGCTATTATGGGGCTGACCCTGGGTTCCGATGCTCCTGGAATATTTCGGGCACTGGTGGAATCCACCGCCTTCGGAGCAAAAATGATTGTTGATCGTTTTGTGGAAGAGGGAGTCAGAATTGACGGGGTCATTGCCCTGGGAGGTGTTGCAAAAAAGTCGCCCTTTGTGATGCAGATTGTTGCCGACGTACTGAATATGCCCATCAAGGTGGCAAAGTCAGAGCAGGCAGTCGCACTGGGAACAGCCATGGCTGCAGCCGTTGTTGCAGGTGTTCATAAAAGCATACCAGGGGCACAGGCTGCAATGGGTGGGGGTTTTGAATGTGAATATCACCCCGATCCGGCGATGGTAAAAAAGTATGCCATCCTGTTTGAAAAGTACAGGCAGTTTGGGAATTTCATCGAATCAGAGACCTAGTTTGGCCTGACATTTGTATCTTTGTATCAGATGAACAAGTCATTTATATTAATGAGGATATCATTTTTCATAGCTATCATTCTTTTGTCTGCACAGGTAACTTTTGGGCAGTCGGCTGAGGATGAGGTGATTCGTTTGAAGCAATCCATGGCAGAACAGGCGCTTGAGTCTCCTGCATCGGCTGAAACTGATTTTAATTCAGGTGAGGAGTCCATGCCAGAAAAGGATGGCATTCCCGGACACTGGAACTTCAACGTGGGCACCAGTTTTACTTATATGCACGGTTATGGCTCAGTAATGGGGCTCTATGCTGCCCCCACCTATACCCTGCCACTAAATGACAGATGGGCCCTGCACGGAGGCGTCATCGCTTCCAATTACACTGGTCTGGGAAGCATGCAGATGCCAGGAGGAGAACTTCAGTCATCAAATAATGTTTCAAGCCTGGCTGTTTTTGCTGCTGCTTCTTATAAAATGACCGACCGTCTGATGCTGCACGGATCGGGTGTAAAGAACCTTACTTCCTATCCCCTGATGCCCATGGCACCTGGTGTGATGGACAATCTTTCTTTAGGAGCCACCTATAAGCTGGGGGACAATGTTTTCATCGGAGCCTCAGTCAGTATCAACCAGGGTCACGGATACTACCAGTCACCTTCTTTTGGAGGGGCATCTTTCGGGGGACCGTTTGATACACCCTTTGGCTGGTAGGCATGGGGATTTTTCTCTCGGCCATCGCCCCGGTTTTCATTCTTGCACTTTATATTTATTTCAGGGATAAGTACGAAAAGGAACCTTTGCTATTGCTGGCTAAGGCACTGGCATTTGGTATGCTTACCGTGATTCCAATCCTTTTCGTGGAGCGTTTTCTCATGGGAGTGATGCCTCCTTTGGGCAGGATTGGAGCTGCGGCCTACCAGGCCTTCCTGGTGGCTGGAACCAGCGAGGAGGTTTTTAAATTCCTGGCACTCTACCTGCTGATATGGAAGAGTCCAAGTTTCAATGAACAGTTTGACGGGATTGTTTATGCAGTATTCGTTTCCCTGGGTTTTGCTGCAGTGGAAAATGTGATGTATGTGATGGACGGTGGACTGGAGGTTGCAGCAGTGAGGGCTATCACAGCTGTTCCGGCTCATGCAATTTTCGGGATTACCATGGGTTACTTTTTTGGAATTGCAAGACGGTACGAAGAGCTGAGAAAAGTCTACATGCAGCGTGCCCTGTGGGTTCCAATTTTACTTCATGGTATCTACGATTTTATTCTGATGGTGGGAATTCCCTGGTTATTGGCTCTTTTCATTCCTTATGTAATCTACCTTTATATTGCAGGAGGCAGGAAACTGAAAATCCTTTCCGAGGCATCTGTTTTCAATCCGGAGCAATTTGATTAACTTCGGGTAAACCCTTTAGATGTGTATGTTCCATAGAAGGATATTGAATTTATTGATATTTGCGCTTCTTTTACCCGGATGCAAAGCAGATGAGACCGGAACCCAGGTGGGGACTTTTCACGCTAAAAGTGAGCGCTTCAGGGAGCTTGTCTCTCCGGATGCTAAGGCGGAGCGAATAGGGATCAGGTTTGAATTCACCGAGGGTCCGACCATCTTGCCGGGCGGGGATCTTTTATTCAGTGATATTCCTGAAAATACCATTTACCGTTTCCTGGGTAAGAAGTTTGAAGTGTTCCGTAAGCCCAGCATGAATGCCAACGGCCTGCTTGCACTCAGGGACGGCTCGGTGCTTGCCTGTGAACATGGCTCAAGAAGCCTTACAAGAATTGCACCCGATGGTAGTGCCAGCATCCTGGCTGATAGTTTCAGGGGAAAAAGACTGAACAGCCCCAATGATCTTTGCCGGTCGAGCACGGGACTTATCTTTTTTACTGATCCCCCCTGGGGTCTGCCGGAGCGGAATGAGGACCCTGCAAAGGAGCTCCCTTTCAATGGGGTGTATATGCTCATAAATGGTGAGCTTTCATTAATAGACAGTACCCTTTCCTGGCCCAATGGCATAGCCCTTTCTCCCGATGAACGCTACCTTTATGTGGCAAACTTTGAGGGTAGTCCCAGTTCGGATTCCAGTGAATGGGAAGCTTTCTGGATGAAGTATGAACTTGATTCCCGTGGGAAGGTAATAAGCAGATCCAGATTCTTTGAGGCTCCGGATCTTTCCCTGCCGGGAGGACCTGATGGAATGAAGGTCGACAAAAATGGAAACCTGTTTGCGACAGGGCCGGGTGGAATCCTGGTGATCGCACCCGATGGGGAGCACCTGGGGACCATCGGTCTTCCCCTGCCTGCTTCGAACCTGGCCTTTGGCCCGGGAGAAAAAATACTATATGTTACTGCCCGTTCGACCCTTGTAAGGATCAAATTAAGGTAGCGACTTACTAATAAAAGTACATGAACAGAACTTCGGATCATATACTGGTAATTTTTGGTGCATCGGGCGACCTGACAAGGAGAAAGTTGATACCTGCCCTGGCTGAACTGAAAAAACTAAAGCTTTTGCCAAATAATTTTGCGGTGCTGGGCATTGGCAGAACCGTATACAGCGATTCATCCTACCGCGACATGATTTCAAGTCACCTGGAGGAGAGGAGTGATGTGCTTGAGATGCTCTATTATCATGCCATGGACCCTGAAAAGAGCGAGGATTATCCCGGGCTTCAAAAACGGCTTGAGGAACTTAAAGGCCAACTGAAGATTGATGCAAACTACATCTTCTACCTTGCTACGCCGCCTTCACTCTATGGCGTTATTCCCACCAGTTTAGCTGATATAGGACTTCTCTCAGAGGATAATGGCTTCTGGAAAAGGGTGATCATCGAGAAGCCTTTTGGAACTGACATTGATTCTGCCCGGGAGTTAAATTCCAGCTTGTTAATGCAGCTGAAAGAACATCAGATATACCGCATCGATCATTACCTGGGGAAGGAGACTGTTCAGAACGTATTGGTAACCCGCTTCTCAAACGGGATTTTTGAGCCCCTGTGGAACCGGAATTTCATCCATCATGTGGAGATAACTTCTTCGGAAAGTCTTGGGGTAGGAACCAGGGGTGGCTATTATGACCATTCGGGGGCACTCAGAGACATGTTACAAAACCACCTCCTGCAACTGGTGGGACTGGTGGCCATGGAGCCACCCACGGTGATCAGTTCTGATGCCATACGAAATGAGGTCTTAAAAGTGTTTCAGTCATTCAGGACCATTGAGGGTGAAGATATTGAGAGACACGTGATTCGCGGGCAATATATCTCTTCTCACGTTCGAGGTGAAAGCATGGCGGGCTACAGAGACGAGAAGGGTGTTCCCGGGGAAAGCCGGACTGAAACATTTGTGGCCGTGAAGTTGTTTATTGATAACTGGAGGTGGGGGGGAGTTCCCTTTTATATCAGGACGGGAAAGAGGTTGCCAAACCGGGTTACGGAGATTGTGGTGCATTTTAATCCTACACCCCACACCCTTTTTGCAAGCGAAGGTACCGGCAACAGGAATCAGCTGGTAATCCGGATCCAGCCCGATGAGGGAATTTTGTTGAAGTTCGGGATGAAGGAGCAGGGTGCCGGATTCAAAGTACAGGAGGCAAACATGGATTTTCTTTATAAGGATTTATCGGACAGCTATATTCCTGAAGCATACCAACGGCTTTTGCTTGATTGTATGCAGGGAGATAGTACACTCTATGCCCGGGGCGATGCCGTTGAGGCAGCATGGCGTTTTGTGGATCCCATTCTGAAAGCCTGGCAGAACGACCCGGCTATTCCTCTTCATGGTTACCCCTGTGGCACCTGGGGTCCTGAAATGGCAGATAGTATGATTGAAGGGGCCGAATATACCTGGAGGTATCCTTGTAAGAACCTGGCCGATGACGGCCTGTATTGTGAATTGTAATGCACAGAAGACGACACTATATCTACCCGGACCTGGATACTATGGCCGCTGCCTTTGTATGTGATGTAACCCGTTTCCTTCATGAAAGCAGCAATGAAGATAAAACTGTAAATATTGCACTTTCGGGAGGCTCAACCCCGCAGTCGGTTTTCCAGCAGCTGGCCAGGGTTAATTTACTCGAGGAGTGGGAGCATGTTCATCTCTACTGGGGTGATGAGCGCTGTGTATCCATAGTGAATCCCGAAAGTAATTATGGGAATACAAAGGATTTGTTCCTGGACCCACTGGCCTATCCCGAGGAGAGGGTGCACCGCATCATAGGTGAGGCAGATCCGGAAGAGGAGGCAGAACGCTACGGCCAGCTTCTCCTTGACCAGCTTCCCGTAAGGAATGGTTACCCGGTATTTGACTGGATCTGGCTGGGTCTGGGTGAAGACGGACATACGGCCTCAATTTTTCCTGACCAGATTGGGCAATGGACCTCTAAAAAACCCTGTGTGGTTGCAAAGCATCCGCAGACCGGGCAAAAAAGGGTTTCTATCACCGGTGGTGTGATCAACGCTGCCCACAGGGTGGCCTTCCTGGTAGCCGGGAAGTCAAAATCCAGGGTGGTGAATGAGATTGTTATGAAGGAAGGAGACTACCTCGATTATCCGGCTTTTTATGTTGCTCCCCACTCTGGGTATATTGAATGGTACCTGGATATGGAGGCCACAAGCTGGATGTAAGCTCTTTTCATGGCACTCTTTTTTTTGATATCCTTTCTTTGTTATTACCTTGCAAGATAGGCTTAAATTGATGACAGCACCTTTTACCCTTTCACATGCCCGCTGCCTGGATGAGGAGGATCAGCTCAAATCCTTCAGGGAGCGATTTGTAATTACTGATCCCTCACTGATCTACCTGGATGGGAATTCCCTGGGTCGCTTACCTGTCGCTACGGTTAAATACCTTGACAAGGCAATCAAGGAGCAATGGGGAGATCGCCTGATACGCAGCTGGAACGAAGGTTGGTACCAGCAGAGTATGCGCCTTGGTAAGAAGATTGCGCAGATTATAGGAGCCAGGGCCGATGAGGTGATTCTATCCGATTCAACCTCTGTAAATCTCTACAAGCTTGCCTACGGAGCCCTGAAGCTTCAGGAGGGCAGGGTGGACATTATTTCGGATGATCTTAATTTCCCCTCCGATCTCTATGTCTTACAGGGCCTGGTAAAACAATTTGATAACAAACATACCCTCCGCTTGCTTAAATCGTCCGATGGAATCTCTGCAGATCTGACCGAACTGCTAAGGATGTTCAGCAAGCAAACCGCCTTGATAAGCCTGTCACATGTGACCTTCAAAAGTGCCTACCTCTATGATATGGAGAAGGTAAGTGAACTGGCTCATATGCATGGGGCCCTGGTTCTCTGGGACCTGAGCCATTCAGTGGGTGCCCTGCCCATCAGTCTGAAAAAGTCAAATGCCGACCTGGCGGTGGGGAGTACATACAAATACCTGAATGGCGGTCCGGGATCTCCTGCTTTTCTATATGTAAGGAAAGATTTGCAGGAGAAAATGCAAAATCCCATTCAGGGATGGTTCGGTGAAAGGAATCCCTTTGATTTTAAACTAAACTACCGTTCATCAAGTGGGATACGTAAATACCTTACCGGAACGCCCCCGGTGCTTTCTGTCTCGGGTCTGGAACCCGCCCTGGATATGGTGCTGGAGGCTGGAATAGGCGCCATCAGGTCTAAAAGTGTTGCACAGGGAGAATACCTGATTCAACTGGCATCTAAATGGCTGTATAAGCCAGGGTTCAGGCTGGGATCGCCCGAGTTTAATGAAAAACGAGGTTCCCATGTATCGCTCAAACATGCTGAGGGTTTCCGGATTTGCAAAGCATTGCTGGATCCGGATGTGGGTGAATCTGTGGTTGTTCCTGATTTCCGTGAACCCAACAATATGCGCTTTGGGATTACCCCCCTCTATACCACGTATGAGGAGATATTCCTTGCTATGAAGAAGCTAAAGTTGATTATGGAGGAGAAGATTTATGAGCGCTATCCTTCGACCCGTGGAAAAGTCACATAATATTATTTCCAATGAGTAAAATTCTTGTTTTGGGTGCTGGCCTGGTAGGAAAGGGTAAGTGATTAAATAAGGATTTTGGAAGTCAGGTTGCTGATACTGGTCTCAATGGCTTCAAAGGGTTTGCCCATTCCCTGGTTGTCATCTTCAACGAAAAAGTGCTTCATGCCTGCCACCTTTTTTGCAGCCAGAATCGCTTTGAAATCGATGACGCCAGCGCCTACAGCCACTATGTCATCCTTTGTTACGTCGAAAAAGGGAGCCTCTTTGGTAGCCATGTCCTTAAAATGGAGGAGCTGGAAGCGGCCAGGGTACCTGGAGAACATCTCGACGGGGTCCTGCCCGGCTTTGCTTACCCAGAAAAGGTCCAGTTCCATGGTGATCAGATCAGCATCCATTTCTTTCATAAAGATGTCATAGTAGGGTACCACCCCATCAATATTGTCGAATTCAAAATTATGGTTGTGGTAGCCAAACTGAATACCTGTGTCTTTCATAATCCTTGCCACCAGGTTCCAGTCGCCGATCATTCTCTTGTAAGATTCAATATTTCGGTCCCTTTCTTCGATCCAGGGCTGAACACAGAATTTTGCTCCCAGTGTGGCGTGCGCCTCTGCCATGATTTTAGCATTGTCCAGCGTTATACCCTCGGCTTCAACCTTGGTATGGCTGCTGAGAACTTCCATGCCCAGGTCATTGACTATTTTTCTGAATTCGGCAGGAGCATAGCCATAGAATTTACCCTCAGAGTAATCTGCAAGTTCCAGGTATTTGTAGCCAGGATCAGATGCTTTTTCCAGGGACCCTGGCACATCGGCTGCCATGGCATCGCGAAAGCTAAAGTGGCAGGGAGAAGTAAAATGTGGTCCCTTTTCCGGGTGCCGATTCAAGCCAGATTTGTCCATTAAGTTGCCTGATCAGGGTCTTACAGATATAAAGACCCAGGCCGGTTCCGCTTGAACTCCGGCTATAGTCCTCATCGGCCTGCCTGAATCGGTCGAAAATGATCTCCTGTTCCTCCTTTTTGACCCCTATACCAGTATCTTTCACGTAAATAACGGCCTTCCCAGCCTTTATGGTAAATCCGAATTCAATTTCCCCCTGTTTTGTAAACTTGATGGCGTTCGCCATGAGGTTGTTCAGAATTTGCCTGACCTTTTTTTCGTCGCTTTCAATGATGACCTCCTTCAGAGGAATCGAGTGGCAGATCTCTACATCATGAATTTCACGGACTACAAGATCTTGCTCCGCTATCTGCACATACTCGCTCAGCAGTTTATTCAGATTTAGTTGATCGCAATTCAACGAGATGATCCCGGCTTCAATTTTTGAAATATCAATCAGGTCGTTTAGCATCTGGAGCAACTCATTTCCCTTAGACTGAACTATCTCCGAATAGGTCTTTTTTTCTTCCTCGGAAAGTTTATCTCCTGCGAGCAGCGAGGAGAATCCGAGGATAGCATTCATGGGAGATCTGATTTCATGAGACATGTTAGCCAGGAAGGCTGATTTCAGATGATCCGATTCCTCTGCCTTCTTCCTGGCCCGTTCCAGTTCCTCTTCCTTCTTGATTCGCTCGGTAATATCCACTGATAATCCGATTACACCGATACATTCTCCCGTAGGGCAGCGGTATGGGGAGTAGAAGGTGTCGTAGTGGAGATGCCCCACCTGGGTGATGAGTTTGTTGGATGTTCCCTCCAGGGCCTTGGCGACAGCATCCAGGATATCCGGATTGTCCTTGTAAAGATCGAATACTGAAGCACCCACAACCTCGCCGGGTTTGAGTCCCAATGCCTTCAGTCCCTTCCCTTCCGAAAGGGTAAATACTCCTTCCTCATCCAGGATGAAAATAATGGCTTCCGAATTTGTGACTACGGTCCTGAATTTTTGTTCGCTGTTGATCAGCGCGGTCTCGATCGCCTTTTTATCGGAGACATCCCTGTAATCGCTCACACCTTGATCCTTGTTTTTTTCAGCATCCATAAAACATCAGCATAAAGGACTTATATGTTTAACATTTCGACTGATATTAATACAATTCAGAAGCGAAATTGTTTCAGATAGCGCAATAAAAGAGAAGTTTAGGGGCATTTGATGAAGCTCGCTCAGATCCTTGCAGAATACACTATATAGAACGAGTCTAAATAAACCTTCATTAGTATGTGCATTGCAACTAATTGCCCGAATATTGGTTTTTGTAATAAACATATTGTGAATGGCTTCACTTGATAAATTTTCCGGTGTGCTCGGCAGAGCCCGGGCAGCCCACCTGCTACGAAGGGCCACTTTCGGTCCCACACGTCAGGATATAGACCTATTCAGTTCCCGCAACGCAGATCAGGCACTGACTCTTTTGCTGGATGACAGTGCAGAAGACCCTCTGCCCCCGGTCGATCCGACAACAGGCTCCACCTGGGTGGATCCTGCCGGTGTTTCTCATGCCCACCCCGACAGGGAGCAGGATGAGCTATTCAGCTACTTCCAAAGCTGGCACATGGATGTGATGCGTAAGTCTCCCCTTACACTTAAGGAGCGGCTAAGCTGGTTTTATCATACCCATCTGCCCGCCAGGTGGACCGAGATTCAATCCAGTGAGGCAATCTACTACCAGAATGCGCTCTTTCGTTTCTATGCCTATGGCAGTTTCAAGGAGCTTTTTAAAAAGATATGCGTGGACAATGCCATGCTTCGCTACCTGGATGGATATTCCAACCGTTACCGGTCTCCCAATGAGAATTTTGCAAGGGAGATGTTTGAACTTTACAGCATCGGTAAAGGAGTTCAGCAAAGTGAAGGTGATTACAAGAATTATACAGAGGATGATATCAGGGAGGCTACCCGTGTACTTACCGGCTGGATGATGGATGAGTCTTATTCCAACCTGGATGCCGACACCGGACTGCCTATCGGTAAAATGAGCATCAGAACCATTGGAGCAGGGGCAGAGGCAGTTGATGTAGCTGACGAGCATGATCCGGGTGT
>JAOZLK010000616.1 GCA_029934875.1 Bacteroidales bacterium
TAGTTGATTGCCTCTGCCACATGTTCTAATATTGCAGCGCTGTAGCCGCCTACTTTAGGAAGTATTTCTATCAAAAAAGCCATTATGTTAAATACCGAGCGAGAAGGACTTTGTCCGATTGCCCCTGACTGAACCCAGGGCGCAAAGGAGTGAAGGAAGGGGCAATCGGACAAAGTCCAGTTATCAAGAGATTACTTTTTATGAGGCTTTTGCCTTGCTCCTCTGATATTGACTAATACTATCTCCTTCTTTCTTGGTTTATAATGATAAGTATAGTTAAGCGATTAATTGGCCCACGATATAGGTATTGATGACTACCTGTAGGTTCCAGCATGTGGGGGTTTTCTGCAAGAAGGTCAAAAAAGCGTTTGGTTTCTCGTACAAAATTGCTCACCTCTTTGCCTGTCCATTCTTCCTCTAAATGCCTGACAATACGAGCATAGCCCTGTTCTGCCCTTTTTGACCAGACAAGTTTTAGAGCCATTTTTTGTACTTTCTCATTACTTCTTCATGGGGGATTAATTCGCCTCTATCTGCTTCAGCCAGGCCTTGTTCGATTTCAGCTTTTTCTTCATCGCTTATGGTATCCCACCAATCGGTTTGTGTTGTTGCTTTAGCTGACAATAGCGTTTTAACAGCATTCAAAATATTGCTGTCTGATATTTTATCTATCATATTGTGCAGGTCTGTCCTTAATTCAACAATATCCATAATTAGCATGTTTCTGTCTCCTACAAATTTAACGATTAATACTCACTTTAGTTCTATTTTAATGGATGGAACTTTTTCAGCAGGTTCTGCAGCCCATGCAGGTTCACCTTCAGGTAACGCTGCGTGGTGATAATGCTGTTGTGCCCGGCCATCGCCCACAGTAAAAACTCCATCCGGATCATTTGCTGTAACATAGATCCCTTTTGTGTGATACCCAGCTCCAAAGCAAAACCCAAAATTTCCGTTGATAGCTTTACAGCGTATTTTTCCTCCCAGTCTGTCCGTGACAGACCCATATTCAATTGACAGCCTTTGAGATCAGGCTCACTGTGCAGAGGGTAATCGCTGAATTTTTTTGATAATCAGCCTGACCAGCCTTCCCTGTCCAGGTTGCGATAGTTGATTGCCTCTGCCACATGTTCTGTAAGGATTTTTTCGCTCTCTTCCAGATCTGCTATGGTACGTGCCAGTTTCAAAATCCGGTCATAGGCCCTTACTGAAAGGCCCAGCCTTTCGGTGGCCGTTCTTAGAATCGTTTGTCCTCCCCGGTCAAGAACACAATGTTGGTTCCTCAGGGCTGAGCCCATCCCGGCATTGAATTGGACCCCCTTTATCCTGCCAAACCTTTCGCTTTGGATCTTCCTGGCCGAAATGACCCTTTCTCTCATATTTTTGCTATCCTCTGCGCAATCAATAGTCGATAGCTTCTCAAAAGGAACCGGAGCCACTTCCACATGCATATCGATCCGGTCAAGTAAGGGTCCTGAAATCCGTGACAGATACCGCCTGATGATACCCGGTCCGCAGCTGCATTCCCTGTCGGGATGAGTGTAGTAGCCACATGGACATGGATTCATGGCTGCAACCAGCATAAAATCGGAAGGATAAATTACCCTGTAACTGGCCCTGCTCACATGAATCTCTTGCTCTTCGAGGGGTTGCCGCAGAACCTCCAGTACATGCCTTCTGAATTCGGGAAGTTCATCAAGGAAAAGAACACCATTGTGAGCCATGGAGATTTCTCCGGGCTGGGGAGAACTCCCTCCCCCGATCATTGCAATGTTGGAGATGGAGTGATGGGGCGTCCTGAAAGGCCTTGCCCTGATGATTCCTCGCTCGCTTCCTACTTTGCCTGCAACTGAGTGGATTACGGTAGTTTCCAGGGACTCCTCAAGTGACATGGGAGGTAATATGGTGGGAAGGCGCCTTGAGATCATACTCTTCCCGGAACCGGGAGACCCGATTAGCAAGATATGGTGTCGTCCCGCCGCTGCGATCATCATGGCTCTTTTCACAAGCTCCTGGCCTTTGACTTCAGAAAAATCACTAGAATATGGATTCTCTGCCTGAATCCTCCCGGTTTTAAGCTTAGCTTTAGCATGACCTGCCTCCAAATTTCCATTAATAAAGGAGGCAGCCTCAGTCAGATTGGAGACCGGAATAACCTTAATACCCTCCACCATGGATGCCTCAGCCGCATTCCCGAGGGGAACAAGCACTCCCAGGAATCCAAGCTTCCGGGCCAGGAGAACCATGGGTAAGACACCCCTTACTGGAGCTAGCCCTCCATCCAGGGAAAGTTCTCCCAGGGCCATATATTTCTCCAACAGGGAGGTATCTAACTGACCACTGGCAGCCAGTATTCCAATGGCCAGGGGCAGGTCGAAATGGCTTCCCTCCTTACGGATATCTGCAGGGGCAAGATTAATTACTACCCTGTAATGGGGCCAGGCATAACCATTATTAGTAAGGGCAGACTCAATTCGTTGCTGGCTCTCCCTGATAGAATGGTCTGCCAGGCCTACTATAAAGAATCTGATTCCCTGGGAAATGTGGACCTCAATGGAGATCAGGGTGGCTTCTATTCCCCTGAATGTACTGCTATAGACCTTCACCAACATCTTTCATATGCTTAGTGCTTTAGGGATTAATGGCCTGAATCAGGAATTATCGCACTTTTTTATGAAAATAAATCCCACATAATCAATACGTTTACTTATTTATTAGTTGATCTACTGTTTTTTTAGTTGCTTTACGTTATTTTAAGTTATATATTTGTCTGGAACAATAAATCGATGCAATGACGAAGCGACTTACAAAGGCGGAAGAGGAGATCATGCTCATCTTATGGAAGCTAAAGGAATGTACCACCAGGGATGTGATGAACGAACTGAAGCAGGCAGAAATACCTTATACAACCGTTTCCACTGTGGTCAGGGTTCTTGAGAAAAAGGGATTTGTGGGACATAAGGCCATAGGAACCACCTACCTCTACCGTCCATTGCTGGAAAAAAAGGATTATCTGAAGGGTCATCTTTCAGGAATAGCAGCAAATTACTTTAACGGATCTCTCCCCCGCATGGCTGCATTCTTTGCTAAGGAAAACGACCTGAATCTGAATGAGCTTCAGGAA
>JAOZLK010000105.1:0-8305 GCA_029934875.1 Bacteroidales bacterium
CAACATCACATTTGGGGGCAGGCATATATTTGGCAATAATATCAATATCCGACTTTTCTTTAATCACATGTTCGCGCAGCCAGGTAGTGTGATCATCTGATTGCAGAATCATTGATAGCGTCTTGACTGGCGTTATGATATTAAATCGTTTCGTTTTATACCTCTTGTCCGGAATATCTTCAGATGAGAATCTCCATTGATCCGTACATACTCTCCGTGCTTCCAAAAATCCAATTTCACCTTGCTCAGGATCAAAAAATTCTCCTTTAGATGCATCATATGTATGAGCAATGATCCACTTAATGGGATCTAATCCGGAATAGTCAAAAAATTCCTGATCAGACATTCCATCCATATAATTATCCAGGAAAGCAGGCATTACATGATGGGTAGTAACCGGAAGCCTGTCAGTCTTCTTTCCTGTCAAGGCATTTAGAAATCTTTGTTTCGGGTTCATTTTAATTTCCCACGAGTATCTTTCCTGTTTGTATATTATTGTTACTAATTAATTGAATAAAATAAAGCCCTTCAACAATTTGATAGGGTTTCAGGGGCAGGGATAAATGTTTCAGATCGGCATGAATGATTTGTTCATGAATCTTATTTCCGTTTATATTGATTAAAACAGCCCGGTCGTTCTTCCTGAATTCTCCATCAATCTGTATCGTACCACCCGGGGAAACAGGATTTGGATAAACTTTAAATTCTTTGTGTACCATTGCTTGTTTTACATCAGCACTTAGTGAGCTTGTGATGGTCTTCGTTACAGTTTCTCCGAACCAGGCTACATTTTCCTTCAGCATCCCCCAGTGCGTAACAAAAGAACCGATCGTGTCAGGGCCAATAATTTCTATATTAAAGGTTTTGGTCCTTCCTCTGAATATCCCGCCATAAACAGGAATCTCGTCCTTCGTGTCGTCTATTAAATAGCGAGTAGGGCCGAAAACAACAGGGTCAAGACTTTCGTTTTCTCCAAATTTAAAGCCATTGGCATCATTCCATTGTGCATTACCGGTATTTCTTACCACCACGGTAGCGATAAATGTATCTCCCGGAATGATGGCATCCGGAATATTATGCCATAGGATTTTTGCATTCAATTCATCATCATCATTAAAGCCTGCTGCACCCAGAGCCGTGGTTTTGATATACTCGTATGGATCGTCTGATGCAGACCATGTATCGGTACTGGTATTTATATCATTATAATATACTTCATCAGTTTTTGCTGCATAAATCCCTGATCCTTCGTCGTATTCATTGAAACTTTCGATGTATATCCTGTTAACAGGTAAGGACGCGTTCACCTGATTCCATGCAGTTTTATATTTACTTCCTCCATCTCTTGGCATAATATACCCCGGATTGCGAACGTTCTGATCCCAGTAACCTGGCTTGATTTGAGCTGACACGATAGAATTATGTTCATTCTCTATATAATATTCATGCACTTCAAACTGATGAACCTTTTCATCAGCAAAGGCATAGCTGGGTGATATGGCATTGGTAATCATTCGTATACCATTGTAAAATACCGGGTGTTCCGGCCCAAGGCTGGTACTTAAGCGACTCTCGAAATCATACCTGGTTATTTGGGCATAGTTTATGATGTTAATATGAACATGCCAGGTGTCTAGCACTACTTTTCCATCAATTGTATAGATATAGTCATCGGCATACTCGTCTTGATTTTTACTATAATACTGCTCATAAAAACGAATATAGTGACTGACTAATTCATCTTTTCCGGCTTCAGTACTTACGTCCACATTGGAACCTTGAATAGTGTATGTAATCAGCGGGTCGAAAAAAGGACAAACTTTTGGCACATCCCAACCTTCTACTCTTAGTTCATAAAGGGCCTGAAACAGATGAATGCGTGGCTGCTCAATTTGTGGAATGAGGTGGACATAATAAACATCAATGTTTGCAGCCATCGATTGTTTTATCATTCTTTTCCAGAAATCAGCATCACCGGTCCAGTTCTCACGTCCTTCTAAGGGTATCCACGGTCCGGAGACTTGTCCGCCGTAAGCAGTGTACCAATGGAACATGGCTGTACCCACCACATGGCTTGTTACTTCAAAATTGTAATCACCTGTCATTAAGCTATCCGGGTACTGTCCGGGAAGATTAATACTGACAGAAAGCAGGATTGGTAAAACGAGGGATTGAAATATGCGGGTAAAAACAGCTTTCATAATCAATGATATGAATATTCATGGACAGCCTCAAACATGGCAATAATATTCTGGGGTGGGACATCCGGCATGATGTTGTGAACCGTATTAAAAACAAATCCACCTCCTTTGGAAAAAACTTCCAGATTTCTCCTGACATGGTCCTTTACCTGTTCAGGCCTCGCGAGATTGAGGACACTTTTTGTGTCTACTCCTCCTCCCCAGAAAACCAGGTCTTGTCCAAACTCCCTTTTTAACCTTTCCGGCTCCATATTCCGGGCATTTATCTGAACCGGATTAAGTATATCGAAGCCGGCCTCGATTAATCCGGGAATAATTTCATAAATTCCACCACAGGAATGCAACATGGTTGCCATGGATGAATGGCTTTTTACATAATCGCACATTTGTTTGTGGCGGGGCTTGAAAAATTCATCATATGTTTCGACCGGAATAAAGGGGCCGTTGTTGGTCCCGAAATCATCTCCAAATTTTATAATATCGACTACATCTCCAAGGGTTTCACAGACGTGAGTCAGAAAATCCATATGCCGGGTCATGAGTGCATCCAGAAAATTATGGACTTCTCCCGGCTTCATAAACAAATCCATTAAAAAATTATCCATCCTGCGAAGAAAGGTCCCCCATTCAAACAGATTTCCACCCACGCCAATAAGCAAGGCCTTATCGGTTTTTGCTTTGAGCTCAAGTGTTTTTTCGCGCAACATGGTCCAAAAATCCGGATGATCTATCCAGTCCCATGGCGTAAATCCGAAACCTCCCCATACGGTTCGGTTCATGTCTGAACCCAAGAGGGAATAATCTCTTGGATAATCATCCAGGTAGGGGAAAATGGTCTGATCGAAAAAAGTCGCACCCAGTGGCATTCGACCTATTGCTTCCCCCTGATTGTTGTATGCCAACCATGAATTGTCTTTTTGGAGTTGTGGATGAAACCATTTGGGATAAAGCCCGGGATATCCTTTGATCAGTTCCAGTTCATGCCAGTAAGCAGGGTCCTGATTAAAGGCCCGTCCCACGTCAAGCACATCAATCCCAAAATGATCAAGCAATTCCATTTCAGGCTGTACAACTTCCTGCACCACATCATAAACATGCGTTTTCAGGTGCCCCATTCCCAGTGACTTAATTAAATTCTGATGTGCAACAACTGATATGCCTGAGCTTGGGGTTGCTCCTAAATCGATTGGTATGCGATCGGACTCCCTGTGATCAATAGCTGCCAGTATTCTCTCTCTTGAATTCATATTTATTTTCCTACCAGTATCTTCTCTGTTTGGATGCGATTGCCGCTAATAATTTGAATAATATACACACCTTCTTGCATCTTGTACTCACGAGGTGATAGATTCATACCCTTTCTGTCGCTTTGAATCTTTTCATTATAGACAATACTTCCTTTAATCCCAATGAGGACAAGCTGGTCATTTCTTTTGAAATCACCATCTATCCGGATTATACCATCTATTGAAACAGGGTTAGGATATGTTTTAAACAAGGCATTTTCACTCCTTAAATCAATCGTTCCCACTCCGACGACGCTGTAGCAGGAAGATGTATCAGCACAAACATCTTTTGTAATGATCACTGCATATTCTCCATTTTCAGTGGCATTGAAATTTTGAGATGTCTCCCCTGGAATTGGATCCGATGTGCTACAATCAATCCATTGATAAGCCCCATCAGAATCATTGGCTGTCAGGCTGGAGTTATCCTGTGTAACAGAAGGATCTATTGTGATCACAGTCAGGTCAAGCTGGCAAATGCTGTCGTCTCCGCTATTGGTAAGCAGGCTGTCATAATAACTGCCTGTCTGTGAAAAATATTCACCATGCCAAAAAATACTGTCTCCATTACAAATATTTTCACTTTCAGTTTTATGATAGGATTGTACAACAGCAATTGGAAGTTTAATAGTATCCCCAAACCAGGCAACATCTTCCTGAAGCATTTCCCAGTGCGTGATATATGATCCGGCCACATCAGGAGCTGTAACTGCAATGTTAAATGTTTTGGCCCTTCCCCTGAAGATTCCTCCGTAGACAGGGATATCGTCAAGTGAATCATCGATGAGGTAGCGTGCAGGGCCGAAAAGAACAGGGTCAAGGTCTTCCCGTTCTCCAAATTTAAAACCATTGGCAGCATTCCAGGATTCATTACCGGTATTTCTCACCACCACGGAAGCAATAAATGTTTCAGCACGTGACATTGTATCCGGAATATTATGCCACAGTATTTTTGCACCCAGGGGTTCAACATCATTAAACAGGGCTGCTCCGGCGGCCGTTGTTTTGATATATTCGTAGGGGTCATCTGTTGAGGACCAGGTATCACTGTTCGTGTTATTCATGCCTCCGTCTGTTTTGGTATAAACAGTGTCTGTTTTGCTAGCGTAAATTCCCGACCCTTCATCGTATTCATTAAAACTCTCGATATACACCCGGTTTACCGATGACCCAATTTGATTCCATGAATTTATGTAATGAGTACCGCCATCACGGGGTAAAAAATATCCGGGATTGCGCACATTCTGGTCCCAGTATCCGGGTTTAAACTGAGCCGTGATGACGCCATTCCAGTTTTTCTCAATGTAATATTCCTGAACCTCAAATTGATGAACTTTTTCATCGGCAAAAGAGTATGTCGGCGAAATTGCATTGGTGATCATCTTTATTCCATTGTTAAAAACCGGATGCTCAGCACCAAATTCAGTACTTAAGCGGCTTTCAATATCCTCCCTGGTCATCTGACTGAAATAATCAATATGCAGGTGAACATGCCATGTATTTAATACCGGGATGTCATCTTGCGTATAGATGAAGTCATCAGCAAATTCATCACTGTTCTGGCTAAAGTACTGCTTGTAGAACCTGGTGTAGTGACCAACAATCTCATCTTTACCGGCTTCCGTTGCGGCATTTCCATGAACTCCTTTTATCGTGTAGGTGATGATGGGATCAAAAAACGGGCACACTTTTGGAACATCCCAGCCCTCTCTTCTTAATTCGTTAAGCGCCCGAAATAAAGTGATGCGCTCCTGTTCCATAACCGGAATGACCAGAATATAATAAACATCAATGTTTGCAGCCATTGATTGTTTGATCATTCTCTTCCAGAAATCAACACCACCATCCCAGCTTTTGCGTCCTTCAATCGGTATCCACGGGCTTATCAATTGTCCGCCATTTTCAGTATACCAATGAAATATACTTGTTCCGACCACATGGCTGGAAGTTGAGAACAGGGGTGTTGTGGTGAGCAGACTGTCAGCTAAAGAATTTGCACCAACAACGATTGAACGAAGTTCGGATTTCTCTCCAAACCATTCGACACCATCCTGGACCATCTGCCATTGCAAAGAATAACCATAAGCATTCACTTCAATCGGAGTTGTTAATTCTACTGTAAATGTAACTTCCTCTCCCGGGGCCACATCATGAGGAAGTGCGACACGATTTCCCGCTCCCCACAGGCTATTGTCCTGTGGACTCTGGGTCCCCATCCTGTAAAGTGCAGCACTTGTCCAGCTTGTAGTTCCACTATTTTTAAACTTCACTGAAACGGTAAAAACCTCACCCGGATCAGCAGTGGCAGGGGCTGTTTGAGAAATAAACTGTGAATTATTCTGACTGAATAAGCCATTAAAAGCAAGAGATAATCCTAATATGAGTACTATTTTCTTCATCTTCTTTAGTTCAATAAATTTAACATTAGATCGTTTCCTGTCATCTTCACTGGAATCTTGTTTTTATCTGTAATTTTCATGGTATAAGGAATACCGGGGAGCAAATCAAAACAGTTGTCACTGATGTTCGATTCTCCATCCATATCAAGACATACACCCCACACGTAAACAGGTGATGAAATAATTGCCAGATCACCCTCCAAATCTATATTTACCTCAGGTTTCTGATAAGAAAGATCCTTAAACCTCGAAAGGAAAAGCCTGTGTTGGGAAACGTTGACATTTTCCTTATTTAATACGGCAAATGCACCATGCTTATTAAATCCTGCTTTCTCAAAAATGCTTTTATCGAAAGAGGCAATTAAGGTTGATGCATTGGGTGGCAATGTTACATTTCTTTCTTCACTTAAAGGGATCTCGCCATTTGTATTAAAAAGACCATATTGCAATCTTCCTTTCCACTTCTCCTGTTTTTCATTTATGCCGTATATATTAATCTTACTGTTTTCGTTGACAACGACTACACTTAGCTGTTTAAATGCTCGCCGCACCGGATGATAAGCTAGTTTTTTCCGTAAATAATAATCCACTATTGTCCATCCGTGAGTTACCGGCCATGAATCATTATACATCCAAAAGATTGCACTTGAGCTGCTAAACATGCGCCGGTGATAATTATTAATATATTCTGCTAATCCTTCGGCATGTAATAATCCACTTGCAAAAACATAGTCATCAAAACTCATTGTTTTGTAATTTACTCCAAGCCAATCCTCAATAAATCTATATGTGATACCTTCTTTTTCACTTGCAAAGTTCATTGAGTTATCGTGAAGATCCCATGTAAATGAACGCATATACTGCTCACTTTCAGGTAAGAACTGACGCAGTGTTGCTGGAGAGCTCGCTCCAAGAACCCCTCCTTCATTCGGAAATCTGTCAACATATTCGCGGTAGGCCCACATGTTTGTACTGTCTTTTTGCAAGGATACACCCCATGGATGCTGATCCCCATATACAGGACTGTTTGGAGATTCATGATCATCCGAATATGGAGAACTTGGCCAATAAAAGTGGTTATCGGGACTCTCTTGCTTTAGAATAACAGGTATTAAATGATGAAAAATGATATAATCAGGAACGACCTTATTGGCATCTGCATAACCCCAATCCCATGCACCCCATTCCAACTCATTATTTCCACCCCAAACCACCAGAGAGGGATGGTAGGCAAATTCTCTTACTGCCCAGGTCACTTCCTTCTTAACGTTGCGATAGAAATTGGCATTGTCTCCGGGATATTTTGAACAGGCAAAGAGGAAATCGTGCCAAACTAACAATCCTTTTTCGTCACAGAGCTCCAGTAAATCGTTCCCGGCAAATAAGCCACCACCCCAAATTCTAAGCATATTAAAATTAGCATCTACTGCAAGGTCAACCAACTCCTCCGTTCTTTTCCTGTCAACATTGCTATAAATCATATCCGCAGGAACCCAATTACCACCCTTCATAAAGACAGGTCGATTATTTATTTTAATTGTAAAATAGCGTCCTTCTTCAGGGTGTTTTGATTGATCAATCTCTATCTTTCTGAATCCAATTCTGCGGGTATCTGAATCAATAATTTCTCCATCCATTTTAATGTCAACCTTTAAGGAGTAAAGGTTTGGATCACCTTGTCCTACTGGCCACCAGAGCTTCGGATTGTTAATGTTCATCTTCACCTCATAAGGTTTAATACCTTTCGTAAGATTGAAAGCCTGGATCACTTTCTGGCCGGTTTCAAGCAGTGTGGCTTCTATCGTGACTTCATTATTATCTTTTGCTCCTTCAATAAAGGACCGTATTGTAAGATTTGCCAGTGACAAGTCATCACTCATCTTTATCCAGGGCACAATGTTGTCGATCCTTGCATTATCGTACCATAACAGTGAAACATCACCAGTAATTCCAACATTTATTAAGGTGGGATTCCAGTCCCATGAAAACTGATATTGTGGTTTTCGTAACCAGTGACGCTTGTTAAGGTGAACATTCAGGTTTGCTACATTATTATAATCAAGCATGTTTTTGTCAGCCACATCATATAAACCACTTTCAATCGCAACTACCAGCATATTTTCACCCTCTTTTAGTTTTCCGGTAATTTCCACCTTGCAAGGGATGAAAGCATTTTCATGACTTGCGATTAACGCTCCGTTCAAATATATTTTAGCTGAATAATCGAGACGCTCAAATTGTAAGTATATACTCTTCTTCAAAGCATCTTCCGGTACCTCAAACCGTTTGAAGTACTGCCAGTATTGTTCGGAAACCCAACGTGCGGAAAGATAATTTACTCCATAGTTCAAATCACTTACAATGCCTTTTTTCTGCATTGCAACATTTTTGTTGCATGCACGAAAAATTGCAGCTTTTT
>JAOZLK010000105.1:8315-10180 GCA_029934875.1 Bacteroidales bacterium
GGGACATCAACATCCATGTATCGCAGGGAGTCAATTAATGGGTTGATCCGGCTATACCACTCTATATTATTGGGACCATGATTGCCATCATTCCATGTTACTTTCCATTTACCAGACAAATTAAGTTGATGAGGCAGTTGAGAATAAGTTTCTTCAGTCATCAAATGACCAATCAAAACAATTAATAACAATGGATAAATGACCTTCCTCCTTTTAATCATCGAATACTTGATTTACCTATGTAAATGAATCCTCTAGTCTTTAATTTGTTGCTTATACTTTAAATAGTACGGTTCTATATTTTTTAGCTTTTCACCAGGCTCTTTCTCCTGGTACATGCCTCCCATGTAAAAGCAGGAAGTTCCACCCGAAACAATCCCCCAGGAACAGGCTTCAATCAGGTCGGCCGAGCTACTCCCTTTTTGAATCTGGCTCACCAAAGAGGCAATTACTCCACCTGCAAAATTGTCACCACAACCGGTCGTATCGCCTTCGTGGCCTTTTTTCAATTCCTCCGACACAGCCTGTGAAATTGGCAACTCCGACGGATCCAATTCTTTAAAGAGCCCCCCGTTTGAAAAAAGCCTGATATTCATGGCCCCGCTGGTCACAATGACTGCACCGGTTCCCTTATCCCTGAAGAACTGCATGGCCTCGACCGGATTAGTTTTACCGCTCAGGCGATTGGCCTCTTCAAGGTCCATCATCAGAAGGTCGATGTATTTGTAGCTCTCATCACTGCTACCCAGCGGCCATTTTGATTGAGGATCCGCCTTTTCATTCCTGAAATCATACACCGTATTCACAACGGTGATGCATTTATTTGATTTGGCCCTCTTCAATATCGCTGTCATATGATCATGAATGATCGGTACCAGGGCCGTTCCCCCGAAAACAACCACATCAGACTCGTAGAAATCGTCATTCAGCTCTTCAGGCGCGTAGTCCCATGCAGCGCTGATTGAATTGACGAAGATCCGTTCGCCCTGGCCATGGTCATAATCAGGATCCGAAAGCACCACGGTGGAGGGAGTCTCTGCATCAGACACTTTGTAGTTTTCTGCATTTAGTGGCGTATGATCCAGCAATGACATGATGAATGCACCATCCTTGTCATCACCCCGGCATCCATAGAGCTTATATTCACAGCTTTCATTGTCAGATAGCTGAGAGGCATGAATCATGGAGACAATGCTGGGTCCGCCAATATTCATTTTATCCGGCGCTCTTTCCAGGTGTAAATCCTTCTGAAAGGTTTGGAACTTCTTGTCACTGAATGTTTCAAACTCCTCCCTGAATACCAGTTGCCCCGGGGTTAAGCCGCCATCTCCACTTTCCCTTGAGAGATAGGGCTTGAAGCTTTCTGTTCCAAATGAAACATTATAGAGGCGATCCACCAGGCAGCAACCCACCCCCGAAACCACGATTTTTTTCGCCATATCTATAAATATTTTTGATAATCGTTTGCCAGTAAATGGAGGGGGGCCTCATCTTCAACGATTTCAGGGAACCTTCCTAAGGTTTCTTTAAAGCGGTTGTCGGAACTGTCATCGTTTACCGCGCTCACCTCACCAACGAGCACTTTCCCTTTTCCCTGCTCTCCGTAAAACCGGTGGTATAGTCCCTGGTGCAGGCAGATACTTTCCCCCGGGGTAAGTGTTACACTGCTGCCTGCCTTGAGGGTACGGCTTACTCCGTCGGTTTTTACTTCAAAGTCATTCTGAGAAAAATTCTCATCGCTGTCAGAATCGTACAGATCGATCACAAGGTTCCCTCCGCCACGGTTGATGATGTCTTCCATCTTGCTCCAGTGAAAGTGCATGGGCGTCTCCTGCATTTCCTCGACAATCATGATTTTCTCGGCA
>JAOZLK010000617.1 GCA_029934875.1 Bacteroidales bacterium
GCTGAGTTCAGGAACCTTCAGCGCTGTAAAAATGATGATCCGGGAGTAAGCTTGCAGGATGGTGCGATTTTTGTAATTTTAGAATGGAGCTGAATTTTAACCAACAGGAATTCTTTGACAAAAAATATAATCATCGCATTGGCGATAGCAACGCTTCTACCCTCCCTCTTACAGGGACAGGGAGACCAGGCGGGATATACACCTAAATCGAGAATCCTTTTTATTTTTGATGCCTCCAACAGTATGGCAGGGCAATGGGAAGGCGCACGGAAAATTGACATTGCCAGGGATATTCTGCTGGAGATGGTCGACAGCCTGGAAATTATGCCCAATGTGGAAATGGCACTGAGGGTGTACGGTCACCAGAGTCCGGTTCCTCCGCAGGATTGCAGCGACACCAAGCTGGAGGTTCCCTTCAGTCCTTCCAACGCATCGAGGATCAGGCAGAAACTGAAATTCATTAATCCCAAGGGGACCACACCCATTGCCCGCTCCCTGGCACTGGCACCTGATGATTTTCCACCCTGTGGAAATTGCAGGAACATTATCCTCCTGATTACCGATGGCCTGGAAGCCTGTGATGGCGATCCCTGTGAAGTCTCCCGGAGCTTACAAAAGAAGGGCATCATCCTGCGCCCCTTCGTGATCGGTATTGGAAATGACCCCGGGTTTCGGGAAACCTTCGACTGCATTGGAGAGTATTACGATGCTCCCAATAAGGAGCGGTACAGGGAGGCCCTCAGGGTGGTGATCACCCAGGTCCTGAATGCAACAAGTGCCCAGGTAAACCTGCTGGACAGTCAGCACAGGCCTTCTGAAACAGATGTGAACGTGATCTTCTACGACCGCTTCTCGGGTGTTGTCAGGTACAACATGATCCACACCATCAACAGCAAGGGAAATCCGGATACCCTTTCGCTGGATCACATGAGCACCTATGATGTGCTGGCCCAAACCATACCGCCGGTACAAATAGACAGTGTAAAACTGGTAACCGGACGCCATAATATTATCGGGCTGGATACGCCCCAGGGCTACCTGCTGGTTAAGACCAACCGGGGAAAGACCTTGGACAAGGAAAAAATACTGGTGAGACAGGCCGGGAGCAACACCACCATTAACATTCATGAGATGGGCGACATTGGTAAGTATATTGTTGGGAAGTATGACCTGGAGATCCCCATCTACCCCTTAATGCTGCTTGAAGACGTGGAGATCAGGCAGAGCTATACAACTACCGTGGAGATACCTGCACCTGGCTATGTGGTTTTTTCTGCAGAACAGCCGGGATCAGGTGCGCTTTACCAGTTGAACCCGGAGGGTGACCAGCTCTGGGTATTGAATCTGCAGGAGAACAGGAAGAGTCAGGACTACCACCTGCAGCCAGGCTCTTACCGGGTCATATTCCGAAGAACAGATTTAAGATCAACCGACCTGACCATGGTAAAGGATTTCAATGTAAGTTCGGGCTCCACTGAAACCATAAGCTTCGAACAGTAGTTCAAGATTTAAACCTTTTCACTGGACAGAAGTCAAAGACCCTAAACAAGCAGAGGATAATGCCGGAGTGGGATGACAGGGAAATTATCGAAGGAGCCTCAAGCCCCGATAAAGCGGAGCAGGCTTTTAAGCAGCTGGTGCTAAAGTACCAGGAGAGACTTTACTGGCATATAAGGAAGATCGTGATCTCCCATGAGGATGCCGATGACGTACTGCAGAACACCCTGATCAAGGTATGGAAATCTCTGCCCGGATTTCGATCCGAGTCCGGCCTCTATACATGGCTGTACAGGATCGCCACCAATGAGTCACTTACCCTTTTGAAGCAGAATAAGAGAAAAATTCTCAGCCCCTGGGGAGATTCGGAGATGAGGCTGAGTGAGCAGCTGGAAGCGGACCCCTTTTTCGATGGGGATGAGGCCAGTCTTAAATTGCAAAAGGCCATCCTGAAACTTCCTGAGAAACAAAGGCTTGTTTTTAATATGAAGTATTTTGACGAGATGAAATATGAGGAGATGTCGAAAATTCTCCATACCTCGGTGGGAGCCCTGAAGGCCTCCTACCACCATGCAGTAAAAAAACTGAAAATTAAGCTGACAGATGATTAAACCTTTTAAGGCCGTAGAGGTCTAAACATTAACAATATAGAAAAATGAGCAAGCAAAAAACAAATCCTTTCAAGGTCCCCGAGGACTACTTTGATTCCCTTCCGGGGCGTCTGGAGGAGCGTATTGCAAGCATGGAAGCAGAACAGGTTCCGGTGAGAAGGCTGCATAAGGTTCGCGTAGGGATCGCCATTGCTGCTACCCTGGGCGCCCTGGCCCTGGTCACCTTTCCCCTGGTGAGAATGCTTTCACCAGCCAGTGCTCAGGAGGATGGTTTTGTGGAAATAGCCCTCCTGGAAGGAGCGGGGCTCTTCGCCAGTGATTATGAACTGGCAGCTTACCTGGAGGATACCTCCATGGACGATGATGATGCATTCCTGAGCCAGGCCATTGAATACCTTGCCAGTGCAGATGTGGAAATGGATCTTATTTTTGAATAATACGAAGGATCATGAAAAGAATTATAACACACAAGATGACCAGCCTCACAAGCTTTAAAAGCCTGGTAATTCTGGCCCTCCTGGTATGGAGTGTAGCAGCAAACGCCCAGAGCAAAGAGCAAATCAAAAAGTTTAACGAGGCGCGGGAGGCTTACTTCAATGAAGAGCTTGAGCTCAGCGGCTCCGAAAAAAAGGCTTTCTGGCCCGTATATAACGATTTTACCAAGCGGAAAATGAAGGTGATTGAGGAGGAGCGCAACACTTTCAGGTACTCCCACGAAAATGCTGAGAACCTCTCAAATGAGGAAATCAACGAGATCCTTGCTCGCATCCGAACTTACAAGGAGCAGGTTTTCCATCTGGAGCAGGAGTACTATAAGGAGAAATTTCCCTCGGTACTCCCCCCGGAGAAGGTTCTGAAACTTTACAAGGTTGAATGGGATTTCCGTCGATACCTGGTTAAGAAAATACGAGGCGGAGGTCATGGAAATAGACCTGGCCCTGGATATGGAAAGGGAGCTGGAGATGGTCCGGGAGCTGGAGATGGTCCGGGAGCTGGAGATGGTCCGGGAGCTGGT
>JAOZLK010000618.1 GCA_029934875.1 Bacteroidales bacterium
ATCCTGACCAATAAAACTATAGGGGAGTACCTTCGTTCCTATCGTCTCAACAGGGCCCGCGAAATGCTAGAAGCAGGGCGGGCCAATGTTTCCGAAGCAGCCTTTCGCACAGGTTTTCGGAATCTCTCTCATTTTAGTCGCGTTTTTACAAACGAATTTGGCCTGAACCCAAGCGATATTCTGAATGCGTCCAAAATGCCTCTTTGAACCAGAGGGCAAAACTTTTGGGATACATGGAACAATGGTTTAGGCTGAAATATCGGAACTTGGCTAAGAGCCTAAATACTCTGAAATGAGCTTATCTATCACAATTACCTGCCTGGTATGCCTCTTCCTGGGCTCCAGGTTTTCAGACGATGGCTGTCGATTACTTGTTTTGGATCGGCCCGGCTCAGGTATAGAGAATCTCGATCCTGTAACATCGTGGTCCTTGCTTCTCCAGGAGATGGAATCTGTTTCGGATATCATTATCATAGAACGCAGCGAATCCACCTGTGGCACTTCAGTGGAGGAAGTGCCCATCGACATAATCCAGGTGGCTTCAGGTATTTTCCAGGAACATGTTACAATCGAGGAGTCCGATTTGGTGATCTTCGGATTACCCGGAGCTGCTGCCAACAGAATGGTGCTGATTCATCCAGGACGAATCGTAACGCGGATTACGCTGATCGCAGCCGGGAACAGGCATGAGGTCACCGATATTTGCCTGGAGCACTTCAGTGAGAAAGGTTTCAGAGTCTGCCCTGGTACAGGAAATGCCGAATCCGCAACAGGAATAGACTTTAGCATGGTTCGAAATGAACTTCCCGGCGGTGATGTCAGGTATGTTTGTGATATGCCACTGGGCATGCGGAATAGCGACCAGGTCCGCATTTACCAGTCACATATGATTCAGAAAGGGGCTGTTTCGGAGTAGGAAGGGGAGGCTGATTTGGTATTTGGGACATCCAGCAAAACCTTTGGGATGCCAGGCAAAACCGATCCGAGCTCCTTTTCAGAACTTACCAAAAACCAAAAACCAGGACTATGAAAAATTTCAGAAAAACTTTATTTATTGCAGCCTGTATCGGACTGCTGGCAGCCTGTGAAAAATCTGATCACTTCTGGGGTGATGACCCGCTGGGAAATACCCATAAGAACGGTGCAGTTAAATCCATGGTCACCGTTCCGCTGAAAGCTGATTTCTCTGTTGTTCTCGAGGATGGTATACTTGATAATACTTACCCGGAATATCACGTAAAACTGATCATGGTTGGAGAAGGAACCATTTCTCACCTTGGCAAAATGACAACAAGGATGGTTTTCTGGGCAGAAGGTGGAGCCGTTGGACCCTATGGACATGGAACGGGCACCTTCGTTGCTGCCAATGGGGATGAACTTTACTTTGAGTTTGATGAAGGGCTCATCGTTTTGAACGAGGAGGACAATGCTGACTTTTACCTGACCAGTTTTAATGATGAAATGTTTTTCACAGGAGGAAGCGGTCGTTTTAAAGGTGCAGCGGGCTCCCTGTGGTCAAATGCATTTGTCCACTATCCAAATCCGGAAGTCGAAGGCGATTACTGGCACACAGACTTCTTCAGTTATGGCACCCTGATCATGGCAAAAGGAAAGTAGGAACCTCAGGCCTTAGCTTTCATAGGGAAGTACTTCGTCGAGCATCTTAAACTTTTTTCTTCGCTTTTGCCGGATGGTGAGTATAATAAACACCAGGGCGAAGAGGAGGATGAAGCCGCCGATGACCAGGGCCTGCCATGTGCGTGTTTCAGGGGAGGAGAGGAGGATGATCTCGTGTTTGATCAGATAACCAGTGAGGACGTTGATCAGGCATTCGGGTAGCAGACCAATGATGGTGCCCATGAGGTAGGAGCGCTGAGAAATATTACTCAGGGGAAAACTGAAGTTAATGATATTGGTGGGAAGGATGTAAATTCCCCGACTGAACGCCACCGTCCACAGCCCATATTTTCCGATGCGTTTATTGATCCGCCTGATCATCTTTTTCTGTCCGTATCTCTCATTGAAATAGTCATGAAAGACTAGCCGAACCAGGTAAAAGGTCGCCATCACGGCCACAATGTTTATTCCCCAGCAGATGAGCATGGCCGGAGCAAAGCCCAGAATGAATCCCATGGCCAGGCTGATATAGAGGATGGGCAGGCCGGTGAATGTACAGAGCAGGGTAAGACCACACAGGATCAGTACAGCCGGCACCAGGTGCTGTTCGGCTAAAGTCAGTCGCTCCAGCAGAAGCGCCTCAGGATCGCTTCCGGCGCTAAACCAGATAAAGGCCCCGATGGCAGCAAGAATTAATACAATGATGATGATCCTGAGATATCTCAAATGGTTATTAGTTAATGGTAATTGGTAGCTAATAACTAATAACCGATAACCAATTACCGATATAGGTACAGCCACCCGGTATAAAGGGTGTTTGACCCGCCTTCGGGATCACTGCCTCCGGGAGTGCTGCCATCCTTATTGACGCCCTGTCCCCCAAAAATTTTCATCTGGGACCAGAGGGTGGGGTCCTTGTACTGAATCCCGTCATAAGCCAGAGCCTCCACCACATAGTAGTACTGGCCCTTGGGTGCCTCCCGGTCGCTGTCTCTTATCTTACCATCCCATCCATCCCATCCGTATATATCGTCAATTTTTATCTTATAGACCACCTTCCCGGTACGGTCCATGATGCTGATCTGGCAGTTCTCTAGGGACTGGTGTTTGAAGACCCACAGGTCATGCAGGTTGTCCCCGTTGGGTGTGAAGACATTGGGAATGTCCAGTTGAGATTTCTGTACATAAATCCCCTGTTCTACTTTTGTGGAGTCTTCACAGCCCTTTTCACTGATGGAAAGCAGGGAGGGGTAGTAGAACTTGTCGGCAGCATAGTAGGTGTATTCCGGCATTTCCTCCAGGCTATAGGTGGTGGCTGTTTCCTTTATACCCCCCAGCGTATCCAGGAAAACCCATTCAAATCTGTCCCCATTCTTTGAGGTGTTAATGAAGCGGACCGTGAGTGTTGCGTCCATACTTCCCTTTTCAAAGTCTTTGTCAAATTCACCGGTCAGCGTAGAATCATATTCGCCTGTGATCTTATCGTAGTAGGTAACACTGAA
>JAOZLK010000619.1 GCA_029934875.1 Bacteroidales bacterium
CTTAGAACATATAGCTGTTTAAGTTCAGCGATATTTTCCTCGTCATATTTAGAGAGTACAAGTTTATCAGCAAAGCGTTCTCCATACTCACGGATTCTTTTGGAATCCAAAGGATCAGATTTGCCTTTCACTAATCCCAAACTATGCTTTACCGAATAGCCTGGAACAAGAGCTATTGGAATTTCCATTCGATTACACAGGCACAACAATAAGTCACCATAAACTCCGGTATATTCTGCACACAGTATTACATCTTCAGCCACAGAAGACAGGAATTTTGAAATGGAGACCACCCCATTTTTCACTTCCAGGTTTTTCTCTTTTCCTTTTAAATGGTTCTGGATAGTTTGTTTTCGATTTTATAGAATTTTTAATTCTTGCTATGCCTATTCTGCAATGTGCGTGACACGCATAAACCAAAATAAGGTAGAGTATAGAACGACAGGAAGGTCCCTGAGATTGATTGTAGTAAACTATAATGCCCACTGCAAGAATACAGTGCATTTATTTCTTGATATCTAATTAAAAGCGAAATTCCTGCAAATAACTGCAAATACCACTCTTAGTATGTATTCACACACATCGAGGGAAAACTTCCAAAATTCAGTAGTCTCTTAACAAAGTCTTAACATTCTTAACAAACTCTTTAAAATGCGTAATTCAATCCCATTGAGAAGAATAATCCATATTCAATTACAGCCCATCTCCTACTCAAAGCAATTTGATCATCCATTATGAAGTATAACCCATATATGAGTCCAAATCTGTTATAATAGCGCAATTTTGGAGTGATAGATAGATCAAAGCCTACACCCAGTATATTCTCTAAGTTAATTTGCTCATCGAATATTTCATAGTGATATGTGTATAGTTGTCTGCCATCGGGTGAAGGGGCATATCCATAGGGAGAATATATAACAGCGTGCAATCCTGCGTATGTCAATTGCGATTGAAAAAAAACCTCTGGCCTGAATGTGGTATTTTGAATGGGAAATTTTCTGTTGACACCCAGGATTGGCCCAAAGTGCTGCAAGAAAGTCTGAGGGTACACCCTGTCTTTTAATAGATTATTTTGATTATCATAGTGGAGATTGAAAATGTGGTATTTCAATCCAATTTCAATTTGGAAATCATTGAACGACCTCAGATACTCAATAGCTACATTTTTTCCAATGTGTGTATTGTTGTAACCGACGAGCAGCCCGTTCTGTGCGTAACATATAGTTGAAATTACAAACCCCAAAAAAAGAAATAGCCTTCTCATTGCTTTTATTTGTTATCAATCAACTCTCCAAATTTTAAGATGCCCATTGTCGCTTTCATAAAATTCTGCCCAGGTCGATTCAATATCGGCTAAATCGACTCGATCAGACCAAGTATACGAAGAAGGATCGTTACAATACCAATTACTTGAACTTTCCATATTTCCAGAAATCCACAGAGTTGGTTGATTATAATAAGGATAATAGATCGTCCCAATATTCTTAAGTGAATGCTGCCAGTCTCTCTCAAAAGTGTTGAAAAAGACATAGAAGTCAGAATAAGGAGTAAGATTAGGACAAAAATCTTCCCAGTGTGTTAGATCTACACCAATATTGCTAAAACTAACATCTGCTATCTTCTTGCTATCATCCCTATTGTCGGAGTATAAATTATCAGTTAAATATGAATACCCTGTGTCTTCAACCTTATATGTAACAATACAGAACTCACAATTTCCAGAAGATTCAAATTGTTCGTTTAGCCGATACTCACAGGAAGAGAATCGGTTAATAGCTGCGGTCCCCTTTTTTACACCTTGTCCTAGATTCAATTGTTCGTTCTTAAACAATCCATTCACAATTTTAGTCTCATCTTTTTTATCTATCGTAGAGATAACGAAGACGGGCCATTTTGAAGTAAGAGCCTCCTCTTCACTTATTACAATCTGATGTATGTCCCTAAACTCATCCTCATACCAAGCAACTATACAATCAATAATTCCTCTAACCGAATCATCTTCCACTTCAAGTCCAGGAGAAATAATGGGTGGCAAATTGAAATCGGCAACTTCAGGATTTATCAAATGTACTGTAGGTTCTTGATCTCTTGATTCTACTGAGAATGTGCTGTATAATTCTTGAGTACTAGATGCATTGGATGTGCCTTTCAGCATTGGATTCCTCAAGTTACTACTAAGTTGAGTATTAAATGCACTTTCGTACTCCTTGTTTTTAAATAGGAGTGAAAAAGGTAAACTCCTTATATTGTATTCATCGTAAGTCTCCTTGACAAATTTGTTGTAGTCAGTCTCTTCATAAAGTGACACGAGGGACTTTGCAAAAAGAAAGGAATTTTGGTGCAATAACACAATATCAGAATTATACCCACTATTTATTAATTCATCCAAATTGTGATCCGATAGTTTGAACGGAATATCAATAGGAGATTCTTCCAAAGCTTGAGGAAGTGTAGATTCTTCGCACTGAGTAAACAACAGTGGCAGTAATACCAAAAATACTAATTTAATGGTTTGTTTCATAATTAGACTTTTTTTTTTCAACCGAGAAGGCTATTTCTACAAAATGCTATTTAGAAGGTTGTTAATGATTGATTCAGCGATTCCATAGGCATTTCTTGATAAAAATGATTCTAAGCACAGAAGACCCGGTTCATCCAAGATCTAAATCACCAAAAGAGTATTCAGGGGGATAAGGCCTGAGTTGAGTTCCGTAGTGAAAGTATTTGAAATTTTTAATGCTCGCAAATGAGCAATATACGTGCCAACGTGCTGATCTATTGCGAGTTTTATTGCAGAGTCATTTTAAACCATAAGCTAGTAGCAATAACCACTAACTTATGGTTAATTCGGAATGGAGGGAATTTGTGACCCTTATACCATATGTTGTAAAGCATATATGACAGCCGATCTTTTTCTTCTTAGGACTTGAGTTGAATCTTTGGGTGTTGTTTTTATCCCTTTTCCGTTCTTACCGTGAGCCTCATCTTCTCATAGTTTCAAATATTTGCCAGTGACTCATTTTATTGGCGTTTTTTTGTTTTCAAATATTCACCATATTTTGCTATCTTTGGCATAAATTAGATTTGAAATGCCGAAAATCATTGAAAATAGACTCA
>JAOZLK010000620.1 GCA_029934875.1 Bacteroidales bacterium
ATTTTCATACAGGTCATAAGGTGGTAAAGACTGCTGCGGAGGCTGCTGCAAAGGGTGTCCTATCCGGGACAGATCTGAATTGCGGTCAGCAATATCCTTTCCTGGTGGAAGCTGTGGAGAAGGGTCTTATTCTTGAATCTGAAGTAGATGTAGTGGTTGAAAGGCTCATGCTCGCCAGGATGAAGCTAGGCATGTTTGATCCGGATGAAATGCTACCATGGTCGGGCCTTCCACTGGATGAAGTGGCTGGAGAGGCTCATAAAGAGGTAGCCCTGGAAATGGCCAGAAAAACCATGGTTCTGTTGAAGAATGAAGGGCGAAACCTTCCCCTGAGTAAGGATCTTACTAAAGTGGCAGTGATTGGTCCCAATGCCGATAATGTGGATGTACAATACGGAAACTACAACGGATCGCCGGTGAATCCGGTGAGCGTATTGGACGGAATTAAAGATAAACTTGGCGAGCAGGCCGAGGTGAAATTCGCACTTGGAACGCCCCACCATGATGGTTTACCTTACCTGGTTTCTATACCTGAAGGGATTTTCTTTACGGATGCAGATGGCAGCAAGCCGGGCCTGAGTACCAGTTTTTATACAAACCTGGAGGCAAAGGGCGAAGCTGTGGGGAAGCGTACAGATGCTACTGTAGACTTCTATTGGTGGGATGGAACACCACCCCTGGAGGATCTTGAGGACGACTCTTACTCGGTGAGCTGGACAGGCTACCTGGTTCCCCGCACCAGTGGAAAGCACGCCATTGGTGTGGAAGGAAAGTATTTCTCTTTCATATTTGAAGGGGATACCCTGCTTCGGATGAACAATATTCATCATCCCAACAAGGTCTATCAATGGCTTGATCTGGAGGAGGGTAAGGCCTATAAAATAAAATTGATAATGAAGGACCAGCATGGTGATGCCCCCATCATTATTAACTGGGATGATCCCAATCCTGCCCGTACACAAGAAGCCGTACAGCTGGCCAGGTGGGCCGACCATGTGGTACTGGTAATGGGTCTGACCGCCAGGCTTGAAGGAGAGGAGATGCACGGGCTTGACCTGGATGGATTCTATCGTGGAGACCGTACTTCACTAAATCTTCCGGAAACACAGAGCAAACTGATTCGTCAAATTGTTGCCACGGGGAAGCCGGTGACGCTGATATTGATGACAGGGTCGGCTGTTTCCATAAATTGGGAGGATCAGCATATACCCTCCATTGTGCAGGCCTGGTATGGAGGCGAATCGGCTGGTACGGCAGTAGCCGATGTGTTATTTGGAGACTATAATCCGGCTGGCAGATTACCCCTTACCTTTTATAAATCGGTCGATGACCTGCCCGATTTTGAGAATTATAATATGGAAGGGAGAACCTACCGTTACTTCGACGGCGATGTGCTCTATCCATTCGGATTTGGACTCAGTTATACATCCTTCACTTATGATAATCTGATCCTGGAAAAAGATGAAATCTATCAGGATGAGGGCTTAATAGTTAGTGTGGAAGTTACCAACTCAGGGCAGTTCGATGGGGAAGAGGTTGTACAGATGTATATTCGTAAACCGGGATCGGCCCATGTGAGGCCACTAAAGGATCTCAGAGGATTCGAACGGGTTTTCATCAACAAAGGACAGACCAGGGTGCTTACCATGAAACTTGGGCCGGATGAACTTGAAATTTACGATGTTGATGCCGGAGATTACCAGGTAGAGAAGGGAAATTATGAGATACTTGTAGGCTCTTCGTCAGACGATAGCCATCTCATTCAGGCAACATTGATGGTCAGGTAGCTTAGATTGATTAATGCACTTCCGCCTTCCATACTCAAAAAAGAGAACCCTGCTGGTATTTGCAGGGATTATCGTGCTGTGTACCTTATTTCTCTTACCCTACCTTGGCTCGGTTAACCTCTTTGACAGCAATGAGGTAAATTACGCTGAATCTTCAAGGGAGATGATTCTGACGGGCGATTATATGAACGTACAGATTGATTTCCAACCCTTCCCGGAAAAACCGCCGCTTTTCTTCTGGCTTCAGGTTGTCTCAATGAAGATTTTTGGTGTCAATGAATTTGCAGCCCGCTTTCCCAATTTCATTTGTAGCATTGTGACACTGATTATCCTCTATTCCCTTGGTAAAAGGGTATACGGGCACCGCTTCGGACTGTTCTGGGTACTGTCATTTGGATCCGCCATTCTGCCCCTGTTCTTTTTCAAGTCAGGCATAATTGATCCCTGGTTCAACCTGCTCCTCTTTTCCGGGATTGCCCTTTTCATATTATACATGTTTGGAAAACGAAAAGGGACCCGCTTGTTGAATGTTGCATTTTCGGCTCTTTTATTAGGGCTGGCTGTCTTAACCAAAGGTCCCCTGGCTGTTACAGTATTTTTTATCTGTCTGTTTATATTTTTGATCCTGAGACGATTTACTTTTAAAATGACCATTGCCGAGGGAGCTCTTTTTTCATCTGTTCTACTGCTCGTGGGTGGATCCTGGTATTTATACCAGCTTGTAATTGGTAATGCTTATGTGCTCAGTGAGTTCTTTCAATATGGCTGGGATATCCTTTTTGGTAAAAAGGACGTTCACGGTGGTTTTTTTGGATATCACCTGGTAATTCTGCTATTGGGCGTATTTCCTGCCTCGCTTATCTCCATGAAGAGCATAACCAAAAAGTCTGAGAATACAGAGTTACAGAGAGTCTTTAAACACTGGATGTACATTATGATCGTTGTTGTCATTGTAATCTATTCCATTGCAAGGACCAAACTTTTAAACTACTCTTCACTTGCCTACTTTCCCCTTACCTTCCTTGCTGCCTGGGTATGGGATAAATGGGTGGATCGGAAAACAGAGATCGGCACCTGGCAGGTGATCCTGATTTTTTTAGTCGCTCTTTTTTATGCTGGTCTGGTTGTCATAATACCACTGATTGCAAATAACCCTGACTTGTTCAGCAGGAGTGGAGCCTCTTTTATCGATGAGTTTAACCATGCTGCTCTCCAGAGGAATGTTCACTGGAGTGGATCCGAATGGATGGTGGGAATCTTTCTGATAATAGGGGTTATAGTATCCCTGGTTCAGATCCTTCGAAGAAATACCAGGGGAATGTTAGTCC
>JAOZLK010000621.1 GCA_029934875.1 Bacteroidales bacterium
CGTGATTATTGCCACCTTCGTAACCGTTGTGGAACTGGTCATGAAGGCTTATGTTCCCTCCCTCTTCGATGCACTGGGACTTTTCATCCCGCTCATCGTGGTCAACTGCGTGGTCCTTGGAAGGGCCGAAGCATTTGCTTCCAAGAACACGGTCTGGTCCTCCATCGTGGATGGTGCCGGAATGGGACTTGGATTCACCATGGCACTCACCGTGCTGGGGTCCGTCAGGGAAGTGCTGGGAAGCGGTGCCTTCTTCGGGATGAAAATGATCAGTGGCGATGCCATGCTTTTATTCATCCTTCCCCCGGGAGCCTTCATTGCCCTGGGTTATCTGATTGTCCTTGCCAATATGCTTAAAGAAAAAACTGCCTGACCATGGAATACATTCTGATCATTATAGCTGCGGTCTTTGTCAGCAACATCGTTCTGAACCAGTTCCTGGGAATCTGCCCCTTCATCGGTGTTTCCAGTAAGGTTGAAACTGCAATCGGGATGACCGGTGCCGTTACCTTTGTAATGGTGATCGCAACACTGGTTACCTACCTGATCTACTACTCGGTACTGGTCCCCATGGATATTGTTTACATGCGTACCATAACCTTCATCCTGGTGATTGCCTCCCTGGTACAGCTGGTGGAGATCATCCTGAAAAAAATCTCCCCTCCCCTTTACCAGGCACTGGGCATCTTCCTGCCACTGATTACCACCAACTGTGCCGTGCTGGGTGTTGCTGTACTGGCCGTTCAAAAAGACTTCAACCTCCTGGAAAGTACCGTTTATGCAATCGGTAACGCCGTAGGCTTCGGACTGGCGCTGATCACCTTCTCAGGAATTCGCGAGCAACTGGATCTGCTGAATGTCCCCAAACGCATGAAAGGAGTACCCATTGCCTTCATCGTAGCCGGCCTCATGGCCCTGGCTTTTATGGGCTTTGCCGGGATCGTATAAAGCCTCAAATTGGATCATCTCATTAAGCAAACCATTGATTTTGTAAGGAAGACCCTGGCTGATGCGGAAGGAGGCCACGACTGGTATCACATTGAGCGGGTGTGGAAAACAGCACGCTTCATCCAGGAGAAAGAGGGGGCAGGCGACCTGCTGACCATCGAATTGGCTGCCCTGCTTCACGACATATCTGATGCAAAATTCAACGGCGGGGATGATGAAATGGGAAGCCGTATGGCTGTCGTTTTTCTGGAAAAACAGGGTATTGATCCTGGCAGGCTGGAACATATCCAATCCATCATTAAGCATGTTTCTTTCAAGGGAGGATTTCCCCAGGATCAGATAAACAGCATTGAGTTTCAGATTGTGCAGGACGCCGACCGCCTGGATGCCATAGGGGCCATCGGCATTGCCAGGGCCTTTAATTACGGGGGATTTAAAAACAGACCGCTTCATGATCCGGATAAAGCCCTGCAGGAATATAAGGATTCAAAAGCCTATCATAAATCGGATGCTCCCACCATCAACCACTTTTATGAAAAGCTGCTTAAGCTAAAGGAGCTGATGAATACGGAGAGCGGGAAGCGGATGGCCCGGGAAAGGCACCAGTACATGCTCGACTTCCTTGATCAGTTTTACAGGGAATGGGATCCCAAATAGTCCGTCTTCACCAGATTGGACTTGTATTCGATAATTACCTACCTTTCTGTTAACTATCAATCCTAAAAAACGGACTTATGAAAACAAACTTGATCACCCTGGCTGGCAGTCTTTGCGTGCTTGTGGCCTTTTCAAATTGCAACAGAACAGAAACCTTACAATTTGATGCGGATTTTACAGGTGTTTACACTGCAGTGTATCCCGACTCCATAGTCTGTGGTCCCGGCCCATGGATGCAGATAATTGTGGATTGTTCGGGAACCGAAGCCACCCTGGGCAAGTTCACCACCCATTTCGAATTCTGTGCAGATGACCAGGGTTACTATCCGGGCAAGCAAATGGTCGCTTATATGATTGCAGAAAATGGAGATTCTCTGTTTGTGCGTTGTGCTGGCCAGGTCATCGAAGGTAGAATGGAAGATCATCCCGGCCATGTTGTGTCTTACTGGCGCGATCCCTTTGATATCCTGGGAGGTTCAGGAAAGTTCAAGGGTGCTACTGGAGAAGGCATGACGGACGACTTTAACAGCAGTGAGGATCAAAATTCACATCACCACTGGAAAGGGACGATGACCCTGCTCAAATGAGCTAGAAGAGGTAATTCAGGTTGATATAAAGACCCGAGTCACCATCCTCTTCCTTCAATGCCATGCCGTAATCGACGGTCAGAATGAAATTATGATTCAGGGCAAAGTGAACCCCTCCTCCCACACCCACGTGGGGAACCTCTTTCAAATCGGGGTTGATGATCTCATCCGGCAAATCGGGAGGAAGTTCATCGGGTATACCCGATGCATCGAAATTATATTTCTGCGTAACCATTCCGGCATCAGCAAAGGCTGAAAGTGTAATGGTGAAGTGCTGGTTAAAGACATAGGTCTGCAATACCTTCCCCCTGAGTTCAAGATTTCCAAATGCAAATCCATCACCCACAATCCGGTTGCGCATTACCCCCCTGACTGTTTTGGATCCACCAACCCCGTCGCGGGTCAGCTTGGGTGCAGACTGAAACATATAAGGCATCATGTAAAAGGGCATTTCCCCCCCTAGCTTACCCTGGTATGATAATCTGTAGGCCAGGTTCATCCAATCGGGTATGAAGGTAAAATATTGCCTGTGGGTAAGGATAATGCGTCCGTAGGAGTAATCTGTGTTACTCAAAAAAGAAGGAACATAATGATATTGAAGCTCCGACCACATCCCTTTGAAGGGATTGTGCTCATTATCGCGTGTATCGTAAACAAGTCCGCCCTTCAGGATGGTGTGATTTCCTCCATTGACCTGGTCGGGTTTTATAAGCCCCCAGTCCACATAACTTCCATAAAGGGAATTTTTTGAAAGCAAATCCTCCGCATCTTTTCCCTCGTTGAGCCCATCAATATCCACCGAATCGATTGAACTTCCATAGTAAGCCACACCACCCAGCCACCTGAGTTTCTGACCCACGATCTCTCCCTGGAAATCTGCCTTGATTCTCAGCAGTTCTCTTGAGTGCCTGTAATACAATGT
>JAOZLK010000106.1:0-5271 GCA_029934875.1 Bacteroidales bacterium
ACGATAACGACAAAGCCAATTCCATGATTAGCCGTCCGCAGCGCTTCCCCTATGGCACCAAGCACGTCCTCTAGACAATACGCAGTACGCAGTTCTCAGCACACAGTGCTCAGTACCAAGTAACCAATAACCACTAACCAATTACAATGAAATTAACTATTGCCATAAGCGCTCTTCTGAGCGTGCTCATTTCCTGTAATCAGGCTCCAAAACAAACTTCCGAAACCATGTTTACTCCACTCGAAGGAAAGGTGAAATTCATGAACCTGGATCCCGGTCACTTCCATGCTGCCCTGGTGCAAAAATCCATGTATGAAAGCGTCGATCCGGTGGTACATGTTTATGCTCCGAAAGGACCCGAGGTGGAAAGCTATCTGAACCTGATTGAGCGCTACAACACCCGGGAAGATAATCCCACAGCCTGGGAGGAGAAAGTGTACAGGGGGGATGATTTCTTCCAGAAGATGATTGCAGAAAAACCAGGCAATGTCATGGTGGTCTCCGGGAACAATGCTAAAAAGACCGAGTATATCCTTGAAGCAGTCAGCTCGGGAATTCATGTATTGTCCGATAAGCCCATGGTTATCTCACCTGAAGAATTTCCCATGCTTGAAGAGGCCTTTGCCACTGCCAGGGAAAATGGAGTTTTGCTTTGTGACATCATGACCGAACGCTACGAATTCACCACCATGATGCAGAAGGCCTTCTCGCAGATTGAAGCGGTGTTTGGCACCCTTGAAAAAGGCAGTCCCGACAACCCGGCCATTACCAAGGAGAGTGTACACCATTTCTCCAAGATTGTTTCGGGCAACTGGCTCATCCGTCCGCCCTGGTTTTTCGACACCGAACAACAGGGTGAAGGAATTGTGGATGTGAATACCCACCTGGTGGACCTGGTTCAGTGGGAGGCATTTCCCACTGTCATCCTGGAGAAATCCGACGTGGAGATTCTTTCGGCCAGGCGGTGGACCACCGACCTCACCCCTGCTATGTTTGAAAAGGTAACGGGACAAAAGACTTTCCCCGACTACCTGCAGAAAGATGTGGAAGGCGATGTGCTCAAGGTTTACTCCAACGGGGAGATTAATTATGCCTTGAAAGGAGTTCACGCCAAAGTTTCCGTGATATGGAACTTCCAGGCACCTGAAGGATCAGCAGACACCCACTTCTCGGTCATGCGGGGAAGCAAGTGCAAGCTGGTAATCCGACAGGGAGAAGCCGAAGGCTATAAACCCATGCTCTACATCGAGCCCAATGAAGGTACAGACCTGGCGGCTTTTGAAAGCAGCCTCAACGATGCCATTGCAAACAATATCGCCTCAAAATACCCCGGAATCGAGGCGGAAAAAGCTGAAGAAGGAAGCTGGATGCTGGACGTTCCTCAGAAATATAAGGTGGGACACGAGGCCCATTTCGGACAGCTTACTGAAAAATACCTGGGCTGGCTTGGCCAGGGAATGCTGCCCGAGTGGGAAATTCCCAACATGATCATCAAGTACTACACCACCACCGAGGGGATGAAAAAAGCAATGGAAAACTAAACAAAAGCAAGCACCCATGCGCTCATTTAACCAGACCCTGACTTTAGCAGCCCTTTTATTTTTATTCACCGGCTCAAAGGCACAGGAGATCAGCACTGAGAAAATCACTGTTCCGGCTGATATCGCAAAGGAAATGCCCAGGGTGAACAGCAATTTCGTTCTGAAGCTAAATAAGGGCATTGCTGAAGGTGAGTTAAGCCCCCTTTTGATATGGATGCACGGGGGAGGCGGCAGCACCGAGGTGCAGGGACAAAACTGGCCCGGAAGTGAGAAACACTTCAGGTTTATCTCAGAAAAATATCCCCTTTCCGTGCTCTTTCCCCAGGCTGTCGGCAGGGGATGGGATGGGGCCAGCATGGAAGTGCTTATTGAATATGTGCTTGAAAATTACCCCATCGATCCCAATCGTGTTTACCTGGCAGGAGGAAGCATGGGAGGAGCAGGGACCTGGTTGGTAGCCAACCACAATCCAGACCTGTTTGCAGCCCTGGTTCCCTGCATGGGAGGAGGACTGAACCGGAAGGAGATTCTTGGAACGGTTGACTTCGGTAGATTGGCCCCCCTGCCCTCCTGGTCCTTCTGCGGAGGGGTAGATGAGGTCACCCCCATTGATTATCCCCTGGAGATTGACAGTATTTTGCACTCCCTGGGTGGGAATCCAAAACTCACCATCTATGAAGATATGGGGCATGGTGGCCCGGCTCAGAAAGCCTGGGAGAATGAAGAATTGTATGACTGGCTGCTGTCCCAGGAAAGAAAGGAATAAGAAATATGAACTATACGAATTATTTTGTCCTGCTGTCTATCCTGATTCTTGCAGGCTGTAATCCTCACGGAAAAACTGAGCTGCAGCCTCCCAATGTAATCATGATCCTTACCGACGACCAGGGATGGGGCGATTTGAGTGCCAGCGGTAACACAAACCTGCAAACCCCGAACATCGATGCCCTTGGTGTTGAAGGAGCCAGGTTTGAGAATTTCTATGTGAGCCCGGTTTGCTCACCCACCAGGGCCGAGGTGCTCACAGGAAGATATCATCTTCGGGGAGGTGTCTACAGCACTTCTGCCGGCGGAGAGCGGCTCGACCTGGATGAGACGACCATTGCAGAGGTATTCAGGACTGCAGGATATGCCACGGCTGCCTATGGCAAATGGCACAATGGAATGCAATACCCCTATCACCCAAACGGCCGTGGCTTTGACGATTATTATGGCTTTTGCTCGGGACACTGGGGTGACTACTTCAGTCCAATGCTGGAGCACAACGGCGAACTGGTCAAGGGGAATGGTTTCATCATTGATGATTTTACCGATCACGGCATTGCATTTATGGAAGCCCATGCCCATGAGCCCTTCTTTCTCTACCTGCCCTTTAACACCCCCCACGGACCCCTGCAGGTACCCGACCGCTGGTGGGATGAGTTCAAAAACAAAGAACTGGCCATGCGGGCCAAAAACCAGGATGATGAGAGCCTGAACTTCACCAGGGCGGCACTGGCCATGTGCGAAAACATCGACTGGAATGTGGGGCGCCTGCAGGAAAAAATTGAAGAACTGGGCATAGCGGAAAATACCATAGTGCTCTATTTCTGCGACAACGGTCCCAATAGCTGGCGATGGAACGGGGGAATGAAAGGCCGGAAAGGCTCCACCGATGAAGGGGGCGTACGTTCCCCCCTCTTCATGAAGTGGCCCGGACACATTGAAGAAGGCAGGGTGATTGAAGAGGTGGCGGCAGCCATTGATCTGCTCCCCACCCTGGCCGGACTGGTGGGAATCGACTACACTACGCAGAAGGCCCTGGACGGCATCAGTTTAAAAAGCCTCCTGCTGGATGAAGATCCTTCGTGGGAGGACAGGTACATCTTCAACCATTGGCGTGGTAGTGTGAGTGTGAGGAATCAGCGTTACCGCCTCGACAACAACGGGGCTTTATATGACATTGAAAATGACCGGGGACAGCTCCATGATGTGAGCGCCTCAGAGCTCGAAGTACATGCGCAGATGCTGAAAGCAGCGGAACAATTCAGGGATGAGGTGCTTACTGAAATCCCTGCTGAAGATCTGCGGACCTTTCCCCTGGGTCACCCCGATGCCCTTTACACCCAGATACCCGCAAGGGATGGAAGAGCACACGGAAACATACGTCGCTCGAACCACTTTCCCAATTGTTCCTTCTTCACCAACTGGATCAGCCTGGAGGACTCCATCACCTGGGATGTGGAGGTGGTGGCTGATGGAGAATTTGAGGTTATACTCTACTACACCTGCCCCGATGGGGACCAGGGCTCCACTTTTGAACTGAGCCTGGGTGAAAGCATACTGAAGGGACAGATTACCGAGGCCCACGATCCTCCCGAGAGGGGCATGGAAAACGACCGCGATCCACGAAGAAATTCCCCGGTAAAAGATTTCAAGCCCTTGAACATGGGCAGCATTCAACTTACAAAGGGGCCTGCTCAGTTGTGCCTGAAGGCCCTGGAAATACCCGGACAAACAGTGATGGATGTCCGCTTAATCATGTGGAAACGAAAAAATTGAAAAGACTCAAATAAAATTCAATAATGAATAAAATATCATTAATCCTGTTGCTCGCCCTGTCTCCCGCCCTTCTGGCTCAAACAACGCTGGAAAGTATATCTGAACATGAAACACCTGCCTGGCTTTTGGATGCCAAATTTGGAATCCAGTTTGTGGGAGAGCCCATGGAATTTGATGATGTACAGTGGTATCACTGGTCACGCGCCACCCAGCGGGCAAGGCAGATGGGACTGGATGAGTCGGATGCCCACATGCTGGAGAACAAAGACGGGATCCAGGTTGTTGGGGGTATTGAATACGTCTGGGACGTAAAAGCGCCGGCCAATCCTGAAGCCATGATGGAGGCTTACAAGCGCACCGGCGCCAGGTACCTGGTATCCATGTTGCAGGCAGCCTACCCCGGCACCGAAGGAATGAGAATGATGCCTGGTGAGGTGGAGCTGGCAAGGGAGCATGGTTTTAAGGTGGGGCTTCATTACAACCTGCTGCGACGCGAGGGACTGCCTTCCATGGGCGATCCGGGCTATGTGGATTGGTGGCAGAACAGGGTAAAGAAGGAAGTGGAAATCATGAACTCCGATTTCCTGTTCTTTGACGGTTGCCAGGCACCAAGTTCCTACTTCAGATCGCCCGGGCTGGTCGAGTGGTTTTATGAGCGTGCCGAGTCCCTTGATCAGGAAGTCTGGGTGAATGAGGACCTGGGCGTCGACACCCGGGAGTCAATGCTATATGGAGATGTGCTTGAAGGAGAGGGTTTTACCATGAGTGGCGTTTCTCCAAAGCATTTCTTAAATTGGGACAATATTCGAAACGAATGGAACTGCTGGGTCAATGAATTCGGCATTCATAAGCGTGACGGATCAGAATGGGAATGGGTTTACAAGCCGGTGGATGAGCTTTTGCAACTCTTCATCTACAATGTGAGTATTGGTGGTGGCTGGTGTGTGCAAATGGTAAATACGCAGCAAGCCTGGGAAAACATGTGGGAGATAGGCGACTGGCTGGAAGTGAATGGGGAAGCCATTTATCATACAAGGCCCTTTTTCCCGGTGGATGAAAATGCCATGCGCCTCCCGTCTGAAAAGGCACCCCGGGATCAGCAAGGCCCCAAACACTGGATGTGGCGCTTCGACCAGACCGTTGAGGTGGCCAGATCGGCCGGGCCCCTGTATTTCACAGGCAATGGGGA
>JAOZLK010000106.1:5371-10146 GCA_029934875.1 Bacteroidales bacterium
ATCACATTTATAACACTGCTCCTCTTACAATCTCTTGCGTCATTTTCGCAGCTAAATACTTTTTACGATGATTTCGAGGATGGCTCCCTGGACACCCTGTGGAACGACAGCATTCACACCCTTTGGAAAGCCGATCACCCAACTACCTTTGGTCTGAGTGAAAGTGGGGGCCACCTGAACATTGCCTATGAGCGTTCTGCGGAAAGCGATCAGTGGGACAACTTTAACTTCACCCCTCCCGGGCAGATCGATGTAAGCGGAAATCCTGTGATTATCCTGAAAATCAAATCGGATGTGGCCACAACATTTACAGTCAAGCCCATCTATTCAAACGGTCTGGATGATTGGCTGTCCAGGGATATTCCGGCTGACAATGCCTGGCATATTTATTCATACGAACTAACAGAATCGAACTATAGCGGGGGCTTTGTGGACAAGGTATATCTTTACCTGGATGGTGGATCCACCGAGCTTAAATCGGGGATGGTGCTTTTTGACGATTTTCAGATCGCCGGATCTTCCATCGCTGTGACCAATCTGGAGGCCACCCTGGTAGATTCCTCGAAGATCAAGCTTCAGTGGCTTTCCTCTGACCCGGACCTTAGCGATTTTTATAACATATACCGGAGTACAGAACCCGGATTTCCTCTCAGCCCGGATACTAGGATCGGTGAAAGCAGTGAAAGCCTTTATCAGGATTCAGGTCTGACAAATAACACAACCTACTACTACCAGGTCTCTGCCACTGATCTGGAGGGCAGGGAACATCCACCGGCAGGGGTCAGCATGAGAACTTCCAGTCCCGGATCCATACCTATACCTGAGGTAGTCAGTGAGAATGCCAACCCGGTGGGCAAATATGAAAAGTATGAACTGCTCATCAGCATTAGCAATGCCGCCTTTGAAAATCCGTATGATCCTGATCAAATCGACCTCCATGCCTGGTTCTGGTCGCCCGAGGGCGATTCAGTGAAGATGAACGGATTCTATGACAACTACCTGGGCAGGGACCAGTGGAAAATACGCTTTGCTGCCAACAGGGAGGGCACATGGTCTTACCAGGTTTTTGCAAGGGACGTGGACGGGACCGGTTCAAGCGCAAGGGGAAGCTTCCAGGTAACAGCTTCTGACCAGAAGGGCTGGATACACATTTCGCCCGACAATCCCTCTTATCTCATGCACGATGACAGCTCAAGTTTCTATGGGATCGCTGTCTATTACCCATGGAGCGTGACTGAAAGCGGTCTGGATAAATTTGAGGCGGTGAATGGAAACTTTTTTGGCTACTGGGATTGCACTTTTGATGGGAGCGGAAATGGTGGAGGCAGATACCTGCTTGAATCCATGGAGTCGGGTATTGGAAAATACGACCAGCGAAAAGCAGCACGGATCGACGAGGTGCTTGGCTGGGCGGAAGACCGGGATATGAAAATGATGTTTGCCATGTGGGCCCACCCCTACCTGCGGCTTGAAGGCGTTCCCTGGGATGGTGGCAGGTGGTTCTCCCATAATCCTTACAGCGAGGTGGTGGATGTTGACGACTTCTATACCGATAGCCTCTCCCGCTCCTACCAGGAAAAACATTACCGCTACATGATCGCACGCTGGGCTTACAGCCAGTCCCTGGGAATCTGGGAGCTCATCAATGAGATGCACGGAACCACGGGCTGGGTAAGAAACGAATCCAGTGCGAAAAAGTGGGTGGAGTGGGTGAATGCCTACTTCCAGGAAAATGATCCCTTCCAGCGTCCCACCACAGCATCCTTCGGAGGAAGCCAGGGGGCATCCCATTTCACAGAAACTGACAAGCTGGGTGATATGCCCAATGTCCACTTCTATGAGCAGCACGGCTGGCCCAATCGCCATCCCGATAACATCGTCCGCAGCGGCCTGGCTAACATGGTAAGTGAAGCACGAAAACTGAAAAGCAAGGGCGCGCGACCGGCATTTCTTGGTGAAGCCGGCTATACTACCATGCTGGCGGAAGTGGAAACGCAGGAATATACCTGGGAAATGCACAATACATTCTGGGCCGGGCTGGCCAACGGGCTGGCCTCCACCCCATTCTGGTGGGAGCTCAATACAGAGGAGGTGATTACTGTGGAACGTCTGCAGATGTACACACCATTCAGCAAGTTCGTATCCGGCATCGACTTTGCCCACCAGGACTATACTCCTGCAAAGGTTCTTGCTGAAAACTGCGACGGCTACTTCATGGGAGCTCCCGGCACGGGCTTTGCATGGATGAAAAGATACGACGGATATTCGGTGGATGCGCTCCCAATCTATATCTCTGACGCAAGCTTAAACAACGGATCTTATCACCTTGAATGGTTCAATACATGGACCGGCGAATCTGCGGGTGAAGACCTGGCCATCTGTGTGGCCGGGGTGAGCTGGGGTGAGGTCCCCAAGGGCGTGGATGCTGAAGATGTGGCATTTAAAACGGACCGTATAGAAGATGGCAGCACAGCCACAGAGCTCAACTTATACCTTGTGAAAATGGACACCCTGGTTGCGGGGCTGCAGCCCTGGCTGCCGAAAGTCGATTCTACCATATACAAAATAGTCTGTTATGTGACCGATGACGATGGCCTGCTGGATGTGGCCTACATGGGACCTGCCCAGATCAGCTATGAAGGAGAAGACCAGCCCGATCCCCACCAGGCAATTCTCACAGAAGGAGGAGTGCTCATCGATTACCAGCGACATGGATCAGCCGGAGTCACCGTCACCGCCACCATTGAAGGCCTGGGCAGCGCGTCCCTTTATATTGAGGGAATTACGGGTATGGAGGAAATGCACAGCCCCGCTGCATCGAAGGGATTCTCAATGAAGGACAACTACCCCAATCCCTTTCATCAAAGCACCACCATCGGATATGTACTGGCCAAAAACACCCCTGTCAAACTGGCTGTTTACAACTCCCGGGGCCAGATGGTGACAAGCCTGGTGGATGAAGAACAAGCAGCTGGAAGTCACCGGGTAAACTGGGATGCGTCAGACCTGCCATCGGGCAGCTACTACTTCCGGATCGTAAGCAGGTACTTTACAGAAACCAAACATTGCATCCTATTAAAATAAGAGATATGATAGCGAAAAACGCCCGGCACATCTGGATGATTATTGCTCTGGCCATCGGCCTGATCTCTTGTGGTGGCAATGAAAAAACGGATCAGGATGCAGGGCAGCCCAATGTCCTTTTCATCATTATCGACGACATGAATGCCGATATTAACTGTTACGACGGTCCCATCGTCAGTCCCAATATAGATGAACTTGCACGGGGAGGCATTAAGTTCAGACAAGCCTATGTACAACAACCTGTCTGTGCCGCTTCCAGGGCCAGCTTTTTAACCGGGCTTCGTCCCAACTCCACAGGTGTTGATTATCCCTACAGCCATTACTTCATAGATGAAATAATGCCCACCCACGGAACCATCTCCAGGTTCTTTGCAAGCCAGGGTTTCGATGTCAAACAATTCGGCAAGGTGCACCATGGTATTGAGGATGAGAATCCCACTTTTCAACCCACAAAAAAGGGAAAGTATTATAACGACTCCATCAATGTAGGCCTTGAGAAGGGCGGGGAAAAGCCTCCCTATGAAAAGTCCTTCAAGGGCGATTCCGAGTATCTCGATTATAAAATTGCTGATTCTGTGGCCACGGCCATCCTGGCTCATGATCCATCCTCGGATCCCTTCTTTTTCATCGCAGGCTTCAAAAAGCCCCACCTGGTATTTGCCGCTCCTGAGAAGTACTGGGATCTCTATGAAGAAGAGCAGATTGCACTACCGATCCCGAAAAACCTGGCCGAAGGCTCCCCCGAATTTGCAGTGGAAAGGTACTATCTGAAACAGTATAACTGGGAGACCAGTGATCCTGCTACTCCATTTAGCGATGATTACGCAAGATTGATCAGGCATGCCTACTATGCCAGTTCCAGTTTCGTGGATGCCCAGGTGGGCCTTGTCATGGATGCATTGAAAAAGAGTGGTCTTGAAGAGGAAACCATTGTGCTCTTTGTGTCGGACCATGGCTTTTTAATGGGCGAGCACAATTACTGGGGGAAAACCAATCTCTTTGAAAAAGGCCTGCAGGTTCCCCTGCTGGTATCATGGAAAGATCATATCAAAAGCGGACAGGAGAGCAGTGCCCTGGTGGAAGCGGTGGACATCTTCCCCACCCTGGCCGACCTGGCCGGGCTGGAGCCTCCCGAATACCTGGAAGGAAACAGCTTTAAGCCTGTGATCCAGGATCCTGAAAGACCCTGGAAAACAGGAGCACTCAGTCAGCAGCCCCGGGGCAATGTGGCAGATCTGGAAGGAACAAGCATGCGTACCGATCGCTACCGTTACACCGAATGGGTAAACAGCTTCACCGGTGAGATCGCCGCCCGGGAACTATTCGACTATGAGACGGATCCCACCGAGTCGGTGAACCTGGCCACCCTGCCGGCTTATGCCGAACTGCTGGATGAGCTTTCAGCCCAACTTAATGCGGGTTGGAAAGCCCTGCTTCCCGAAGACATCAGTAATCCATCCAACAATCCACAGGCGCCTCCAAGCTATGCCTGGGGTCAGGAAGGTGTGAGCCGTCGTGCTGCATGGCATGCAAAATTCGGGGGCACGGAAGAGGAAGGCTGGAGAAAGGCCACCGAGCGTCGTAAGTCATACCAGGGCACTGGAGAGTAAGGTCAAAATAAGTCAGTTGAAAATAAAAACATATGCAAAGCCCACTGATTTTGAAACAAAGAACTAAAATCATCTTCCTGA
>JAOZLK010000622.1 GCA_029934875.1 Bacteroidales bacterium
TCTGCTAACGGGAGAATATAAGCCCCGTCCATCAACCGCCACCATTGCAAACGCTATGGATGTGGGTGATCCCAGTAACTTTGTCCGCATACTTGATCTCTTCAATAACAAACATGAATGGATCAGCGAACACATAAAGGGATATAGCTATTCCGACCGGGAAATCAGGGAGATCATCGGGAAAGTATACAGCTCCAGCTCTTACCTCTGCGATCCGCATGGTGCCACTGGCTACCAGGCAGCAAAAGATTTCATGAAGGATAATCCGGGACACACTGGCATTTTCCTCGAGACAGCTCATCCTGCCAAATTCAAAGAGAGCGTTGAGGAAGTTATCGGAAAGCCGGTTGAAATCCCGCAACGACTGGCAGTATTCGAAAAAAAGGAAAAACAATCAAGAGTACTCGGCACTGAATACACGGGTTTCAAGGAATATTTGCTTTCCGGCCTTTAAGCCTTCTTTACTTTCTTCCCTGTTGAGGCGACCACCAATCTGCTTTTAAACTCTATGATGCCCGGGATTTTCTCCAGGGCGAGCCGTTCGCCACAGTACTTCTTCACAAAGGTGGCATCCAGTTCGCTGTCGTTGGCATCGGCCAGCACAATTTCAGCCTTCAGGGCTTCTCCCAGGTAATCGTCAAATACACCAGAGATGGAGCAATCGACGACCCCGGGCATGGAAACAATTACTTCCTCTATCTCCTTGGGACTGATCCTTCGTCCGCCCACTTTGATAATCTCCTTTTTCCGGGCAGTCAGAAAGAAATATCCATCTTCATCCCTATAGGCCAGGTCACCGGTTTGCAACCAGCCTGCCTTCAGGGTTTCGGCCGTTCCTTTTTCATCATGGAGGTAGCCTTTCATTACATTATCTCCCCGGGCCAGCAGTTCACCAATCACCCCGGGCTTTGTAATCGAAGCCCCAGACTCATCGGCAAGCTCCAGTGTGACTCCGGGAATGGCCTTTCCTATAGAACCTAGCTTGGCCTCAAGGCGATCAGGCTCCAGGAAGCTTAACCTTGCTGTTGCTTCAGTCTGACCATACATTACGAAAAACTTCACATCGGGGAAGCTTTCGGTAAACTCAGAGATAAAAGCATTGTGGAGCTTTCCCCCTGCCTGGGTCACATAACGAAGTGCCGGGAAATCAGTCTCCTTGAAAGATTTTGCCTTCCTGAGCAGGATCTGGTAATGGCTGGGAACACCGGAAAAACCGGTGCATTTATAGGTATTCAGATCATTGATGACCGAACCCACAAACATAAAACTATTATTCAGGACGATGCTTCCTCCCACCTTTAAATGGGTATGTAAAAGGGAGAGTCCGTAGCAATAGTAAAAGGGAAGCACAATCTCAATAATATCATCTCCGTCCAATTTCAGGTAATCAATGATGGATTCCGTATTGGCAATGATATTTGCATGTGTGATCATGACCCCCTTTGGCTCACCGGTGGAACCTGAAGTGAAAATTATTTCGGCAAGACGCTCCTTGTCAAAGCCATTTCGATCCAAAATGTCCTGGTGATGCCCCACATTCCTGCTTTCAAGCGCATCATAATCATATATCACCTCCTCGATCCCGTCCCACCTGTCACTCTCCATCTGTGGAGTTATGAAGGCAGTCCTGGCCTTACAGATATCTACCACAAAGCTGAGGTTGTCAGGCTCAATGGAAGGATTAAGGGGTACACAAACGTTGCCCGATTTCATAATAGCCATGTAAGCTATGATGAAGTAGGTGTTGTTCGGGCTGATCAATAGAATATTGTTATCCTGACCATAGGCATCCACAAGGTAGCGGGCCAGTTTCATGGATTGCTTGTAGAGCTCCTGGTAAGAGAGCTCCTCCTTGTTACCAAGGAGAAAAGGCTTATATAAAAAGCCTGATTGACCAAGCAGGTAGTCGTATACGTTCATAATGGGGATATCTCGGATTACAGAAATATATAGTCATTAATGGCCGGATTCCTGAGGTATTCCGTGGTCGCCTTCTTCCGGGCAAAATTGGACCAGGTTGCAGTAACTTCCTCCGGGGTCATTCCCATTACCTTTCCCACCTCGGCAGCATCATAATTGTTCTCATAACCGTACCACAGCAAGTCCATTTGCCTGAAGGGGAACTGGTAGAAAAACTCTTCCTGGGTCTGCTCTGCGCTATAAGTATCGGTGGTAGGTGTTCGTTCAATAATATCCTTCGGTACTCCAAGGTACTCGGCCAACTGATAAACCTGGGTCTTGTACAGGTTTCCAATGGGGAAAAGATCACTGCCCCCATCCCCAAATTTCACAAAGAAACCCTGCTCCACCTCGTGTTTGTTCGGAGTACCAATTACAGCATAGTGAAGCGCTTCAGCATGAAAATAGAGCAGCGACATACGACTCCTCTGCTTAAAGTTGGAGGCAGCAATGATGGTTCGCATCTGGGCAGAGGGCAGCCTCATCACTTCTTCGGTTCCGTCAGCTTTTACAACCGTTAAATGAAAGAGCGGCGGGAGATTTGAACTGGGGTTACTCTGTTTTACACCAATCTTCATTTTATCCACTGAAGGATCATAGGATGGGCAGACCTCTTTTACAGCCTGGTCCCTTCGGGCATAACACCCGTATCCAACCAGGGAGCCGGTAATATTTTCCACAATGGCTTTTACACCAAATTTATCAGCAAGCCTGGTGGCCATCTCCTCACTATCGGGGCTGGAATCCTTTTCAGGTAGCATAACCCCCAGTAACTTCTCAGGTCCCAGTGCTTTTGCAGCAAGGGCCATTGTTACCGATGAATCGATGCCTCCACTAATTCCAATGACTCCACCACGCCTGCTGTAGCGTCCCATCACATCAGATTTGATTCGTGCGGTGATCTGATCCACCAACTTTTCGATATCGTCAATCTTCAGAATATCCTTATTAAATTCTTTCATCACTTTGTATTTTATTTAGCTTTTTATCATAATGAACAGGACACTTGGTACGCATCCTTGTTTCCCTGAAGGGATTGTTGCCTGACACAAACAGATCTGAAATAATCTGCGTAGATAAAATCCCCGCCAGGGCCATGTTTTCATTCTCGGTTACCAAATCACCTGAACTCATTTTTGTGATCAGCCTTT
>JAOZLK010000107.1 GCA_029934875.1 Bacteroidales bacterium
TAACCTGGTAAAGAATTCCAGTGAAGCCCTTCAACAAACCAAAGATCCGGAGATCGAGCTTTCCTGTTTCAAAGATTCTACAGGGCACATAACTCTTTCGGTGAGGGATAATGGCCATGGAATCGCAGAGGATAAAATTGCTCAGGTTTTTGTGCCTTTCTTTTCAACCCGCGAGAAGGGATCGGGAATTGGACTGAGCTTATGCAAGCAGATTATCCAACTTCACAGGGGGAAAATTCAGGTGGCCTCAACTCCCGATCAGGGAACAACAATGATCATTCAGCTTTAAGAAGTAATTTGTCGCTATTTTTTACTGAAGACTTTTTACGCTTTGGTAACTCAAAAGCCATTGCAAAAACTTTGGTGGAATTTACTCTGTGATTTCAACTAAATATTTTACCAAGCAGTTCTTTCAATTCATCCCGAACAAGCTCATATTCTGAGAGGTATTCAGGTTTAATCTGATGAGCCAGGCTGTTTTGCCAGGCAGCTTTTAATTGTTTGTCATTTTCGGGGTTTAACATCTGATCAATGCCTGTGAATTTTAGCCCTTTTAGATTCATTTTACAATAAAATGCTTTTACAATCTCATTCCAATTTAGTTCCTCAGTATTATTGGCCAAATACCAGATATCATAAAGGTCTCTTGGGGCAGTGTAAGATCGTTGAATTAAAGCCCTTAATTTCTCTGCTAAGACTTCATTGATTGAATAGCATGGTATTGAATCTGCCTCCTTCGATAATGAATCAGAGTAATCATGAACTACTCTCCTTTTCTCTATCTCAAAATAGATTTTCTCATACAATATGATCTCAATCTTGATACTTGTTGTCCACCTCGTTGGTGGTGGAGGAGGTTGATTTTTAGGATGATCTGCACCCCAAAACTTTATAACTGCAGCAAATCCAGTCCTTTTATCATTATATTTAAGTTCCTTTAATTCCTTTATTGACAAAGGAATTTCTGTTCTGTTTGTCACGAACTTTACAATCTTATTAAGTAGCTTTTTGCTAAAAATGAATTCTGGATTTACGGAGGTAAAATCCAAATCTTCTGAAAAACGATAATCGGGATACTGGCATTTCTTCAAATAGGTGCCTCCTTTAAAAACTAAATCATTGCGACATTCCGAAATAGAAAAAACAGCATCAATAAAATGCCCAAGCACCCAGTCTTTATCAATGGTAGACTTAGCTACTCCTTTCTGCGCTGATATTCTCTCTATTTCCTTCTTTAATATCATTTACCTGGACTAATAATGATTGTTTGTGATATCATTAATCTCTTCCCTGGAAACATTTAGCCTTAATTTCCACCTGGCTACATATTCACCTGAATCGGCACCTTGTGCATCAAAAAGGTTATACTTGGAATTTACCTTTGTTTTTGCATATCTTATAAATGATTTCATTCCATTCTTGTCAAGAAACTCGACCAAAAACCCAATCCTTTTTATTGCTGCTATATTATTTACAGCTTCACAGTATTCAATCATTTTGGAAGGACTTAATTTCGCATTAGAGGTAGCCCTAATCAATTCTGCAAATCCACCTGAATACTGAGGCAAATCAAAACAATCCATAATAGTTTTTTCAATATCTGTTATGGTGTAAGCATGACTCCCATACCCCTGAGTCTCAATTCCACATCTTTTAGTATAAGCAACCTTAACAAATTTGTACCTGGTACCAAATATGGTTTTATCCTTCTTTGGGAAAGTCGTTTGCACAAAAATTGTATTTGAAAACTGTTCGGTAAGACCATGTGAATTCAATGCAGTCCAGTATGCGATAGCTGACTGCCTGGCAACAAAAGCTCCTATGGCATTCTCATTTCGGAAGTTTGAACGGCAATACTTAGCCCTTTCAATACGAGAAAGAATTTTTTTATGAGCCAGATTCTCCACCAACTCATTTACATCAGAGAATATACCACTTGCAACGTTTTTCAACTCATCTAAAGTGAAGATCTCCATTTCTTTATCATCAAGCATAAGCATAAAGTCGATTTGCTTTTGTGTCAAATTCTCAGATATATAAGTGCCACGTGCCATAACTTTATATTTAATTATAAACCCTAATTAATGGGGTTTATGATTTAATGAAAGGTTAATCCAATTTAGGAAAGATATTCCAAATAACAAGCCCATTGTTGCAATATTGCAACAATAATTCCAAATTCGTTTTGGGATTTGCAGTGCACCTACGGAAATCATAAGCCGAACAAGAGTGCATCCGCCTGCTCTTCAGCCCGGGTCAGCATTGTCCTGTATTCACTTTCTGTTCTTTGTAAATCCTTACGGGCAACATATTCTTCTCAAGCTTTAGTTCCTCTCCCAACATGATCGTGGCCTTCTGCCAAAAGATATAACCGGGATCAGATTCCACACTATCGCTTCTTACAAAAAGTAAATCCTGGGGCTCATCCGGCAGCGTGAAAGCGCCCTCATAATTCATCAGCGTTTTCAGGTTCGTAAGTGCAATATCAATATCTCGTTGCATCTGGGTCAGCTCCAGGTGAACCTCTTCGTAAGACAATCGGGCATTCAGCATTTCAAGCCTTGAAAGAGAGCCCTGATCATGACTGCTTTTTGCAGCGATGGATACCCTGGAATAGAGACTGTCAACCCTTGAATAAACCAGGTGACGGTTCTGAGTGAAAAGCAATTTATAATAGGCCAGGGTATTGGCCCTCTTTCGGGCAAAATAGACCGTTGGAAACTCGAAGCGCTGTTCAGCCCCAATTACGCATATGGGATATCCATTGAATGCAATGTTGTTTTCATCGTAGTTATAATAAAGGGAGGTTTTGTCGATGTTGTATGCGGTTTTGATCAGGGCTTTGCTCTCCTCGGCTTTCAGCCTGTAAGCCTTCAATTCGTTGTTATTTTCATAGGCGATACTCAGGACATCGGACAGGGTGAACTGAGTGGCCTCAGCCTTGCCTGATACCTGGGTCTGCCCGATGGCAAGGGAGGGGAGCAGGGGAAGTGCCAGCATGATAAGCAGGGTGGAAGTAACCAATCCCCCGATCACCACAGTGGCCAGTGGCCGTTGAACCTCTGCCCCGGCAGAAGTGGAAATGGCCATGGGAAGAAATCCAAGAGCCGCAGCACCAGCTGTAAGCAATACGGGCCTGAGGCGTTCACTGGTTCCCTTTAATACCAGTTCCCTCATATCGGTGATTCCCTGTTTCTTCAGCTCTTTCAAATGTTCAATCAACACAATTCCATTCAGAACCGCAACGCCAAAGAGCGCGACAAATCCGATTCCTGCCGAGATACTGAAGGGAAGCGAGAGCCAGGCCGAAGATTACACCCTTGTGGTCGTAGGACCAGCGGATCACCGGATCGTAAGAGCGGTAAAAGATCCGCATGATGAAACGTGTCAGAAGGATAACAATTAGCTTGTGCTTTATACTAAAATCGATGATCCTGTTCAACAAATTGGAGTAGTACTAAGCCAATTTGAATTTTAAAATCCATACTAATTTAATTAAAAAGAGGTAATTTAGTATGTAAACTCAATTCATTTTTAATAGACCCTCAACAATGAAAAGGACCCTCTCTGCCTTACTGATTGTCCTTCCTTTTTTTTGCTTTTGCCAGGTAAGAGGACAAACACAGTCTGCCGGACAACAATCCCTTTCCGACACCATCGATCTCCTCCCGGCAAGCATCGTTGCCCTGCATCCCAAAGCAGGTGAAACGAAAGGCCTCGAGCTCGAGTACTCCGACCGCCTGGCCCACGATGGCGGGGCCCTCCTCAATCACATCAACGGAATTGCTTCCATTCGCAAAAGCGGTGTATATGGATTCGACCCGGTATTAAGGGGCTTCAAATACGATCAGCTCAATGTGGTTATCAATGGAACCCAGACCGCCTCAGCAGCCTGTCCCAACCGCATGGATCCACCTACCAGCCAGATGGCACCAAACATGATACAGCGGATCGAGGTCTTAAAGGGCCCTCATGGTCTGCGCTATGGCTGTTCTTTCGGGGGAACAATTAACTTCATTCCCCTGCCCCCACAATTTTCGGAAAGCGGTCGGGTTTACGGCCGCCTTTCGGGTGGCTACGAAAGCAATGGAGGGGTGATTCGCAGCGAGGGCATGCTGGGACTCAGCAATAGCTGGAGCGACCTGGCACTCTTTGCATCATGGTCCGACGGAAATGATTATACAACGGGAGATGGCCTTACTGTAGCGTCCCAATTCATGCGTGCCAGTTTCGGCGGAAGCCTGGGCCTGAAACTATCCGATAGCCAGGTATTGAAGCTTAGTGTCACCAGGAATTTGGCTCGCGATGCGGATTTTCCATCGCTTCCCATGGATCTTCGTACGGACGACACCTGGCTGATCAGTGTAAATCATGAAGCCTCCTTTAAGAATGCCCACCTTACTGCCTGGAAGACGAGCATATACACCTCCCTGGTGGATCACTCAATGGATAACTACGAAAAACCCATGGATCCCAGGATGGTGAATGCCGAGACCCTTGCCACCACACAAAATTACGGTGGACGTACTGAAGGCAGCTGGAGCTTTGATCGTTCCCGCCTGTATGCAGGGCTCGATTTCAGGTTGGAAGCAGCAGAAGGAAACCGGGAACGGGAATTTCTGATGGGTCCCAATGCAGGAAATATTGTGTATGATAATGTTTGGCAGGACGGACAGATCATCCGCTCTGGCCTCTTTGGAGAATACCACATCCGTGCAGGAGGAATCCGCTGGATGGCCTCGGCCCGCCTGGAGATAAATTCTTCGGATATTAATAATCCGGGTCCTGACTTCTCAGCAATCTACCCTGAAACCAGTACCACTCAATTTAACCCCGGGATAAGCCTGGGCGGAACAAAGCAGTTCACAGAACGATTTTCCCTTGGATTCTGGGTAGGAAGGGCACAGCGCAGCGGCAGTCTGACCGAGCGATTTATCAACTATTTCCCGGTTGGGCAGGATCCCTACGAAATGCTGGGAAACCCCATGTTGGATCCGGAGGTCAACAACCAGGCCGATGTAAATCTACGCTGGTCTGCCGAAAAAACCGTGATTCAGCTGGACCTTTTTGCTGCCTACCTGCAGGATTTCATTTCCTCTTATATCGATACCACACTAAATCCAAGTATTCCCAGCAGTCCGGGTGTCAGAAGATACAGCAACATTGACAGGGCATTCAAAACCGGTTTCGAGGCCTCCTGGAGTCAGCAACTTCCGGTCGGACTCAAGCACCGTTTCTCTGTGGCCTACACCTGGGCCCAGGACCTGGTGAAGGATCAGCCTCTTCCCGAAATTGCTCCCCTCGATTTGAGATACCACCTGTCGGGCAACTATTTTAAAAGGCGGCTTTCCCCCTATATCACCTTCAGGTACGTGGTGGAACAAAACAGGATCTCGCCCGAATTCGGGGAAAAAGCAAGTCCCTCATTCGGGCTGATCGACCTGGGGCTTTCTTTCCAGGTGCATCGCATTTTCGGCATCACAGCCGGGGTACAAAACCTGCTGGATGTCAACTATTACGAACACCTGACCAGGTCTTCCAGGGGGGTAAACGCCCAGCCCATTTACGCACCTGGACGCAGTTTCTTTCTTTCCTTCAACCTGGATTTCAGGTAGGGATTTGAACCAAATTAGTGGCGATAAAACAGTGCTCTATTTTGAGCTGAACCAGGGAATAAACCTGGGTACACGCTTTAAGTAATCTGAGTATGCGGGGTACTTTCCTTTTGAAATGGATTCGCTGAAATTGCTGCTTCCAAAGAAGAGGAGGACAAGCAGGATGGCACCCATTACCGACCAGTTGATCCACTGCCCCGTGGCTACCACACTGAAAAAGTAGAAAACGATCCATATGGCCTGCTCGGCGGCATAGTTGGGGTGACGAACCACTCCCCAGAGCCCGGTGTCTATAAAGCCCTTAGCATATTTTTCTGGCATCTCTCCTCCTTTTTCCCTGAGAGCCCTTTTCTGTTTATGGTAGTTCCACTGTTGCTGATCAGCTACAGTTTCAATGATAATGAGCCCGATAATTAATGCGGCCAGAATAGCATCTGCAAAGGTAAGTGGACCTCCGCTCATACTCCTGACAGCCGGCAGGGTCATCAGCAGGATCAAACCCATCTGGTAAAAGGAGATAAACAAGAAATTGAAAAGCACCCATTTCCACCTGGCGGCAAACTCCGGCTTTGCCCTTAAAACTGCCCACCGATAGTCCTCATCACCGGTCCAGAACCGGATGGAGTAACCACCGCGACGGGAAAAATTATAGGTGAGCCTGATTCCCCACAGGGAGACCACAACAGCCATCAATATAATCCTTGGTTCAAAACCTGATTCCCAGGCCACAATCCATACATAGGCCAGGGGGATGGTACTCCAGAGCTTATCCACCTGGCTGTAGTTATTGGCCAGTGTACTTACAAGGAAACACAATAATGCCGCTGCAAGGTAGACAATGACCACCTTCATAAGGGTGGAACTCTGAAGCAGAGTTAATGCATCATCAAACCTGAAAGCAATAAAAGGAATTACAACAATGGTCACCAGGAGTGCCAGGACAGTCTTCCACATTTCCGAGTAAATTAGTTAGCAAAGGCAAATATAGAGAAGATGAACAAAGGAAACAACTCAGCGAAACACCAGTACGGCAAGGATGACTATGGTGATGCTCATTATAAAACTAAAGAAATGTTAAATCTTCACCACTTCGATAATGCTATGGGGTGATATGGTGGGGCGGCTTTTGCGGATGCTGAAGCCGGATGCTGACAGGAGGCTTTCCCACTGCTTAAGTGTTCGCTCTTTCCCCCCGGCGGCAGCCAACATCAGGATGTCGGTCATTTTACCAAAGGAGGGATGGTTTCCTTCATCAAGTACCGATTCAATAACAAGGAGCCTGGATTTTGGACCCATCACCTCGTGCAGCTTCCCCAGGATCTTCATGGAGAACTCATCATCCCAGTCGTGCAATATGCTTTTCAGAATATAAAGATCACCTCCGGCCGGCACATTCTCAAAGAAGTCACCACCTACCAGTTCCATGCGCCCCTCAAGTGAGTAAATCTCAATGTTAGACTTTGCCCCGGACAAAGCTCCGGGCAGATCAAACAGCACACCCCTGCTCTTTACCTGCCCGTGTAGAATATTTGCAAGAAAAAAACCCTCGCCCCCCCCGATATCGATGATCTTCCCATATTTCCTGAATGAAAAGGCAGAAAGCAGGGCCGGGACCTGCATCTTTGAAGCGCTGGTCATCGCCTTGTTAAACCACTCCTTTTTAAGTTCATTGTTTTCAATTTGGTCGAACAGAACCTTGGCGGAAAGATCTTCCGACACAGGCTTTCCTGTGCGCACACTCTTCATTAGATTCCCGAAAATCTGGAACTGGTTGCGGTTCAGGTGAACCAGCATCAGGTAACGGATCTGATCCTCCTGTAGAGGCACCGCCAGGGAGTTACTTTCGAAGCGCTGTCCCCTGAGCTCCCTGAAAATTCCCTGAGAGGCAAGCATCCGCATAAGCCGGTGCAGTGATTCCTCATGAGTCCCGGTTTGATCAGCCAGGTCCTCAATGCTCACAGGACCCTCCTTCACCAGGTCGGCAATCCCCAGTTCGGCAGCCACACTGATGCCTGCAGCAAGCCACATGTTTTGGGCCAGCTCCCACATTACAACATTTGGATGCGTGAAACGCCGGTTCATTTTCAGGAAAAAATGACGAATCTTCTGGCTAATCCTAACAAACCATAGAGGGGGATAAGAAGGTAATTCCGGATCGGTTCTCATTTCCATAAGTACAGAATAGGTCTCAGTGACCGGAAGGTAAGCAGCTTTTCGAAACCTTACCAACTTTTGGATGCTTTTTAGCTATCTTGCCTTTGTTCATCCATTCGTAAACACGCCCAGATGAAAGAGAAAGAGATTAAAATCGATTACAAGGAGCAGCAGCTAATCCTCTACGCTGAAAAAGAGGATGATTCCATTGGCCCCATCCTGTCTGGCTCCTACATGGCAAAAAATCACCTTGCAGATTTCCACCAGATCTGGGGGAGCCTTGAAAAAGAGCTGTTCGCCAAAATTGTAAACAGAGAGATCAGCCCCATCGTTCGCTTCAAAGAACTGGAGGAACTTACCACGGCCGAGCTGGCATCCCGGACCGGGATACCCAAACGGAGAGTCAGGCGACACCTCTCACACAGGCACTTTATGAAAGCCCGGGTTGAGGAACTCCAGAAATATGCAGATGTATTTAATATCCCCGTGGCTAACTTGTTCCAGGTAGTCTCAACCAAACAGGATGGCACATGGAACATGGGCTACAATGAAAAAGCAGCTAAAAAAATGGCCCTGACCATCAGTCAGGAAGCTACTGAGAATCCCCTGCTCGTGATAACTAATCCGGAAAAGAACTAGGCTTGAGCATGATAGATTTCAAACACAGCATGGCCGCACATTGCGAGTCAGGTACACTTACGAACCTCTTGAATCATAAAGGTCTGGAAATATCTGAGCCCCTTGTATTTGGAATATCCAGCGGCATATTTTTCGGCTACATGAAAACCCCCATGAGAGAATTCCCCACCATTTTTTCCCGCATCAGGCCAGGGAAGATTCTCGATAATTTCTCGAAGAATACCGGGGTTGTTTTCCTAAAAAGGAAATATAGCGATCCGGATAAAGCAGAAAAGGAGCTGGACTCCCTTCTGGAGCAGAATATCCCGGTGGGCTTACAGGTCGATTTCTTCTTCATGGATTTCTTCCCGCCCTGGCACCGGGTCCACATCAATGTACATTATATCGTTGTGATCGGGAAGGAGGGCGACCACTATATCGTTAGTGATGCCTATCACCCCACCATTGCCAGGTTGCACCGCGACTCGCTCAGGAAGGGCCGCTTTGCCCGGGGGAGTATGGCACCCAAGGGGCTCATGTTTTACCCGGTGGAAATTCCGGAACAGATTCCCATGGAAAAGGGAATCAGGCAGGGCATGAAAAAAACGGTTTTCAACATGTTGAAAATTCCCATGCCCTTCCTGGGAGTAAAAGGGATCAGGCGTTTTGGTGATAAGATTTCCGGCTGGCCTGCTTATGCCAGGAACGAGGAACAACTTGCCCATAACATTTTCATGATTACCACCATGCTGGAAGATCAGGGGACCGGTGGAGCAGGATTCAGGTATATCTATGCCTCCTTCCTGGGAGAAGCTGCAACCTTTCTGAAAGATCCTGTCTTTAAAGAGTACGCGAAGCGAATGATGGAGATTGGTGATGACTGGAGAAATGTTTCTCTTTTTGCTTCCCGGATCGCCAAGCAAAGGGACCTGGGAAAAGATAAACTAAAAGAACTGGGAAGCCTGATTCATCGTAATGCGGATCAGGAATTCAGTTTTTTTTCTGATCTTAGGAAAAGCTTTTGATCATAGTGCAGAAGAAAAGACATGTCGGAGAATACCCTGGATGATATCAAACTTGAGACCCGGAAGCTGATTCTGGAAATTCTGAACATAGAGGATGTTGAGCCGGAAGAGATCAGCACCGAGATATCCCTGCTGAGTGGCGAAAACATAATCACCATCGACTCCATCGATGTTCTGGAGGTAGTGGTGGCCATCCAGAAAAAATTTGAAGTAAGTATCCGTGACGCTAATCATGCCAGGCTTATTGTGAATACGGTGGATAGCATAGCAGAATTTGTCCAAACCCAACACCAGGAGCCGGCCCATTCCTGATTCCTCTTACCATAGCCAGATGAAAATTTTTACCATCATACTGGGAACCAGGTTCTCTGTCCTGATGAGGATGATCTTTCGAAATGGGATCACACCCTACCCCGTTTACATCGCCCGGTTTATGATGCTGTTTATTAATTCCCTGATCTCCTCTGTCCTGATCCTGGCCGAGAAAAAGAACTTCAGAAAAAAAATCCGGGAGACCAGGCTTACAGAAGCACCTGTATTCATTATCGGCCACTGGCGAACCGGCAGCACCCTGCTCCATCAACTCCTCAATCTTGATCCGCAGTTTACCGCACCCACCATGGTCCAGACCACCATACCCGATCACTTCCTGTTCAGTACGAAATACTACCTTCCCATCCTGAAAAAGGCCATGCCCAAAACCCGGCCCATGGACAATGTCCCCTTATC
>JAOZLK010000623.1 GCA_029934875.1 Bacteroidales bacterium
ATTATGGATGATCCTCTGTTAGGCACCGGTAATGGAGATAATATGCATAAATTTTCTGCCCAATCGTTCCAGGCATATCGCACTGCAACCGGGTCCGCAACCCTATTACTTTTCACATACACCTGCGTCCCATCCTCAATGATTGCTTTTGCAGGGTAAAAGACTTTATCATTGCCTGCTATTTCAAAACCAGTCAATTTATCGAAGGCAAATAATCCTGTTTCAGCATGTTTGAAGGAGAGTCTTATTCCCTCATTAATAATTTCCATGTTTTCGTAAAGCGGAGATCTGCCATCTATGCCTTCAAGGCCATAGGTTTGATCGAGGGCCAGGTATAAAAGCCTGTTGGCCACTTCCCTTTTATAAGGGGGGTGAATCCTGTGCTCATCCCCAATATCCGTGGCTATTGCAATACCGGAATTGGGAATCAGATCGACACACTGCTCCTGGGCTACCCGCATAAAGGCTGAATTGCTGTTTATACTGGTAAAGGGATCCTTTTTTCTGTAATCAAAGGGAGCTATTTGTGCAAAATAGACCGGGAAATCACCAATTCCCCAGCGTGTACGCCAATCTTGTACCATGGCCGGAAAAAGCTTCTTATAGTTTTCAGGATCGTTGCGGTTTGATTCTCCCTGGTACCAGAGCACACCCCTTATTTTATATGGGATCAGGGGATGGATCATGGCATTGTACAGTATTGTCGGAAGTCTTCTTTCGTCTCCTTTTAATACAATATGGTCAAGGTTTACTTCCTGGTAGTTGCTCAGGACCTCCTCACTGATCCATGCCTCAACCGTACTCGCTCCCCATGAAGTATGAATCAATCCCACAGGAACATCCATGATTTCCTGGAGCTGCTGCCCGAAAAACCAGGCTACTGCGCTAAAGTTACTTACACCGGTGGGAGAAGATGGCTGCCAGCTTGTGAACTCTTTCAGGTCTTTCAGAGGTGCCTTTGCCCCTACCCGCCCCACGGTAAACAAACGCAATTCAGGATTCCCGGCCCTGGCCCTTGCCATCATTGCATCCGATGTCGGGTTATTATCCCCATATCCCTTAATGGGCTGATACATGTTGGACTGACCCGAGCAGAGCCAGACCTCACCAAACAGGATATCCTCCAGGAGAATATCCGATTCTTTACTTTTTACAGAAATAGTCTGTGGCTCCCGGCTGTTTGTTGTGAGGACTTCAAGGCGCCAGTTTCCCAGCGAATCGGCCTGAATTTTCCTGGTTCCACTTATCCATGACGTTTTTACGCTGATCTTCTCATTGGCATCGGCCCAACCCCACAGCACAACCTTTGTGTTGCGCTGCAAAACCATATGAGATGACACAATAGCCGGTAGTTTTATGGCCGCGTTGGCACCCGTCCCAAATAGTAAAAACCCCAGAATGAAGATTCTATGCGATATTCTCATGAGTCTAATTACTTGTACCAAAGGGTATTTGTTGACTGAGCAGACGTAATTCCTGCAAATAGAGTAACAAATAATAGTGTAATATGGAATTTTAACACCATTCTTCTTATCATATTTCTTACTTCTTAGAGTTACAACACAGTCAATTTAACCTCTTGCAAGTCTTTCTCCAAAGATGATGCTCCTACCGAAATAGTAAAAGTACCGGGCTCAACCACTTTTTTCATCTCTTGATTAAGTATAGACAGCTTATCGAAATTAAGTTCAAATTCTACCTTTTTACTCTCACCGGGTTCCAGACTTATGCGCTTAAATCCTTTCAACATCTTATTGTATCGGCCTACAGAAGCAAAATCATCCCGTACATACATCTGTACCACTTCGTCGCCTGCACGATTGCCAGTATTAGTCACTTCAACCGATACAATGCTTACCCCATCTGCATTTATCGAACTCTCGGCCAGAACAGGAGTGCCATATCCGAAAGTCGTATAGCTCAAGCCATAGCCAAATGGGAATAGTGGAGACTTATCGGTAAATTTATATAGCCCCTTACCCGCACCTACAAAATCAGGTCGTTCCAGATACGTTACAGGTATCTGACCTACCGAACGGGGAAATGAAATTGTTAATTTTCCTCCCGGATTTACATCTCCAAAAATCGCATCAGCAATAGCCTCCCCACTCCTCATTCCCAGGTACCAGGTTTCCAGAATGGACGGTATGTTTTCAGCTATATAATTAATGGTGAGCGGACGTCCGTTTAACAATACGACAACGATGGGTTTGCCTGTCTCATGAATAGCCTCCACCAATTCGTTTTGTACACCGAAAAGATCAAGTTCTGAACGGTCAGTCCCTTCACCACATGTCAGTCTTGAACCACCAACAGCAAGTACTACAACGTCTGATGCTTTGGCTGCGGTAATTGCCTCAGCAAATCCATCTTTTGAGTTGCTCATCAATCCACAACCCTGCGCATAGTTTACCTTGACATTTTTACCCACCTTTTCCTTAATCCCCTCAAATAGAGAGGTGTAATAAGGGGGTAGACCTGAATAACCTCCAAGCAATGGATTTATTTCTCCAACAATTTCCTCTTTTGCATTGGGTCCTATTACTGCAATGGAGTTTAATTTGGTCTTGTCAAGTGGAAGCAAATCATTCTCGTTCTTTAATAGTATAATTGCTTTTTGAGCGATTTTCAGTGCCATTTCCTGACTTTCGGGCAGACTTATAACCGTATCACTGTAGGAGTTATTATCTCTATCAAACAGTCCCAATTCATATTTTGCCGTAAGAATGCGTGACACACTTTGATCGAGATATTTCATCAAAGAAGGATCATTGGCAAGCGTGTCTTTTAATACTGGCATATGATAGGTCAGGTTCTCTTCAATTCTTCCAAGCACAAGATCCATGTCAAGACCAGCCTTTAATCCTAAAATAGCTGCTTCGGTACTGTTTTTCGCGATAAAATGCATTTTATGCAAGCGGGAAATATCACTGTTATCAGAAACAGTAAATCCTTCAAATCCAAACTCTTTCCGCAACACATCTTCCAGCAACCATCTATTCATATGGCAGGGCACACCGTTAAAATCCTGATGCCCGGGCATAATACACCCCACCTGGGCTTCTTTTACAGCTGCCTCAAAAGGTGGCAAATACACTTCCCGCAA
>JAOZLK010000624.1 GCA_029934875.1 Bacteroidales bacterium
AATTGAATCTTTGTTTTCGGGTAAAAACGCTTTTCGAAGCTGACTGTATCTGACAACCTCATCTACAATATCTCCGGAAACATTCCCTGGCTCCAAGGAGATGGCTGAGATTCCTGAATAATCCTGCGAATATTCCTCATCCAGGGAAAGCTTATACCCCGATTCACTATTTCCATCCCCGGTAATAAGCACATCCCTGGATCCGGTGCTGTTGGGTATTGAAAAGTGGATCCCTCCCCTGTCATCAGCAACTATTGCAAAGTAGTCCGGATTGGGTCCCAGCAGCGTCATATGAATATTCGCAAAGGGAACGGGCTGCTCCTGTGTACCCTGAAAGACTGTTCCTGAAATAGACATGCCCTTTGTTTCAGGGTAATACAGGATTTTACCTGGCTCTATCTGATCCCCACCGCCCTTTTGAGAATTACCGGGAGTTCCTGCATCCAGGTACCCTTTTTTAACTACCGAAACAGATAGGCCATCACAGGTAGCCATTGTACTATCCAGGGTCAACTGCAATTTTACTTTTTCCCTTTTCCCATACACCGGCAAATCTGTGGTACAAATAATCCCTTCGGATGAAAAGGCTTCTCTCTTATTCTCCTCAAGAGGAATTGTCCCGGTGGTTAATTCTGAAGCAGGAATCTTTTGAGGGCTGATAACCACCAGGGGAAGGTGAAAGTACTCCGAGGAGGAGAAATTACGCATCCACTTTGTATATGCAATGAGGTGATATACCCCTGTGGCCAATGTATCCGGTATGGTTAACTGTCCACTTGCTCCATCAGGCTTCAATGTGTACTTGCCCTGTGCCACAGAGGTCAGGTAGCTACTGATCAGCTCGAGGTAAACAACCTTACTCCAACTATTTTCCTTTAACAGGTGGTGACTCTGGTTATGCAGTCGGAACCTCATTGTTTCCCCGGCGGCATACACACTGCGATCTGTAAACAGATGAAGCTTTTCCCGGTAGACATTTGAGTTAAGTAACAGGGAATCATTCACCGACTGGGCCCTGGCTCCTGAAGCTCCCATGTGAAAAAGAAGGATCAGAGTAAAAACGTATATGAAGCCCCTATTCATTCCCCTGTATCCAATAAATTGTTACAAAACTCAATTAGTTGCCGGATGCTTGTATCAGTCCCATTTTTGAAACTGACTTTTTCCCTGCGGTAAAAACGATTGATCTCCTTTCTGTATCCTTCTTCAAATAAATTTACAAATGCATTCCTGGTCTTAATGGAATGCAGCTGCCCGGACCGAAGTATATATAGATGCCTGGATGGTTGAGTATAGTTATAGGGGGTTGCATTTTCTTCAGGGGCATAATACATGGTCTTCTCCCAAAACAGATAACAGGAAACCTCACCTTCACTTACAACCTGGTAAAACCTTGCCCCGGTATCAGGAAAGATTAAACGCCTGAATAATTTTCCGGCAATCGAAAAATCGCCAATCAACTCCTGATTCAAAATAAGCTGCTGTAGCTGGCCTGAATAGCCGGTATATTGCAAGACTATATGCTGCTTATAAATATCGTAATTGATGGGGATCCCTTCATAACTGACACCATTTAATCGCAGACTCTCTCCCCTGTATTGATCTGAAAAAATAAACGGATGTGAGACACGTGAATAGAGCAGATAGTATTGCCGTCCGTTAAGGAGGCTGTAATCTGAACCGTAGGAGCGATCAAAGAAGCCCTTCACCTGGTTGAATTCCTTTTCTGAATAATCCCGGACCTGTCCAATAAGAGGGGTAGCCATCAGAAAAACCAGGGAAATAAGATATGCAAATTGACTACATACGCCTGACCGCACAAAACGATGTATATCAACAGAATATACTTTTCCCATTTATATCTGAATATCAGGACCCAAAAGATAAAGGTAACAATACCATAGCCATATGATTCCTTGTCTGAACACAAGCTCAAATGAAAGGGCGGAATTCTATACTATTCCAGGTAATCTCCAGGTCGGAGTGTAATGTCTGTTACTAACGTTCCATTTTTATCCCGATAAGAAAAAATCATGGTAAGTAGGTTGTCTCTCTGGATTTTCATCCCAGGACTCTCTCTTATATTCTCGATAATACCTGGCACCAGAAATCCGGTAAGACTTTTTACATCAACTGTTTCCTTGCTTTGAGTCACAATGGTGTAGTGATACTGAAGAATTGAGTCTGATAAAACTGTAGCACTATCCATCCGAGTAATCTGATCCACCATCTGGGGACACCTGGAATTTACCCTTTGGGCTGCCAGCTCCACAGCGTTAAGTGGGGTTGTATTACTTGAACAACCTGACTGTGAGGATATCAAAAATACTGCTGCTAATATTGTCCAAAGAGCCGGTTTTAGCAATACAGTGTTTCTTTCAATGGTCCTCATTAAGGTCAGATTTGAAGCCGCCAATGTAGACATTATTTATTCATACCTCAACGCCTCAATGGGATTTTTGCTTGAGGTTCTCCATGACTGGATCGAAACCGTTAACAAGGCGATAACGACTGCTAACAGTCCGGCAAGGACAAATATCCACCAGCTAAGGGCCGTTTTATATACAAAGCTTTCCAGCCACTTATTCATAGCAAGATAACCAAGTGGCATGGCCAGTACAACAGATAAGACAATCCATTTCATAAAGTCCCGGTTGAGCATGGTCATAACCTCTGCTGTTGTTGCACCATTAACTTTGCGTATGCCAATCTCTTTGATGCGTCGCTGACTGGTCAACAGTGAGAGTCCGAGCAAACCCATAGAGCAAATAAACAGGGAGATGAATGTAAAAATGGACAGTAGTCTGGTCTGAAGGAGTTCGGTTGAATAGACCTCCTTGTACATGGAACTCAAATAGTTAAATTGAAGGGGATATTCTGGAAATAGCTTCTCCCATACTGCTTCAATATCAGAAAGGGCGCTGGTTTGTAAACCCGTTTGAAAAGAGACCACAATATTGCTCAACCACAACTCCTTTCTCTTAAACATAACCAGCGGTTCAATCTTTCTTTTGATGCTTGAAAGGTGAAAGTCTTCCACTACACCGATAATAGTCCCCGGGGGAATGGAGATGTCTCCATAATCAAATATGAGTCCGAACC
>JAOZLK010000625.1 GCA_029934875.1 Bacteroidales bacterium
ACTTGCGTATACTAGTCCCTGAAACTAGCGCGTCTACCAATTCCGCCATCTGGGCTTAGATGACTTACAATAAACTAAGAACCTTAAGTCAAAACCAATATCCTTCCATAAATGTATGGCGGAATTGGCCTGCCCTCAGGTTGGCTCCTCCCTGAATTGATCCACCGGATCAATTCTTGGCGGTCGGCCCTGCCATCTGGGCTTAGATGACTTTCAATAAATTAAGAACTTCTTATTATTGCAAAACCCGAAAACCTAAACTGGCTTTCGGGCTGCAAATATATAATTTTTTTTTGAATGAAAACTACCAGCAGGAGGCAAATTATTTTCTCTCAATCTTGGTGCTGATTTTATTCTCCCTGGGAGCACGATCGCCTGCACCGGTCCCTTTCATCTGGCTTACATCCCTGAGTGGAGGACGGACCGCGGGACGACCTGTTGACTTTTTCTGGTCATCAAAGGTGACTGCATCTACATATGCAATAAAGGTATGGTCATAACCTCCTGTGACTTCCTGGGTCTCGACCCATCCAATATCTTCCTCGCCAAGCAGCCAGTTCACATAGCCATCGTTTCCAAGCCTGTAATATACATCCACATAGTACTTCTGAGAACTCAATCCTTCGAACATGCATTCACCGTAGCTATTGGTGAATTGCTCTCCACCCACAGCCTTATCAAAATCGGCCTCATACCAGTCATTCTCAGAGGTGTATAAGAGCACACTGGCTTCTTCAATCACATACTCGTCGATATACTCTTTGACAATAATCTTAAGTGCAGACCCGCTCACATCAACAACAAAGGTAGCCCTGCTTGTCCCCTTCTTTTCTCCGTAGGAATTGAGGGTAACAGTATATTGACCCGGATCAATGTAGTAATGTACCACATTAAAGGATGAAGATGTGGTACCGTCGCCCATGTCCCACTCAGAATATCCGGTATTGGTTGATAGGTTGGTGAAAGTAATGTTCTCTCCCACCCAGGCAGGGTTAGGGTTAATTGTGGCATTTGCAAAAGGCTCTTTGTAGCAACCCGCCACGAGTAAGGACAGGATCGGTAATATGATGAGTAAACGTTTCATGATCTTGGATTATTGGTTTCTACTGTTTAGTTTTCAAATAGCATGCCAAACTGGCCTTTGGTTTTCCTGGAACCATTTTCTTCAAGGCAAATTATTCAAAACTCCCGATCAATTTCAAGAGGAGCCGCATTAGTTATCCACTTAATTTATTTTTGAGAATCTACAGGAACCACAGAGAATTCGTATCTTTGCCGCGTTTTTAAATAGATTAAACTAATGATCAACATAACGCTCCCCGATGGTTCAGTTCGGGAATACGAATCGGGTGTAACAGGACTTGACATTGCCAGGAGCCTGAGCAATAGCCTGGCACGGGAAGTTCTCTCCATTAATGTGGATGAAGAGCTTTGGGATATTACACGCCCTATCGTGCAGGATGCTTCCATTAAGCTGAATAAGTTTGACGCCGAAGATGGAAAGCACGCCTTCTGGCATTCTTCTGCTCACCTGATGGCTGAAGCCATTGAGGCCCTTTTTCCGGGCACTAAATTTGGCATTGGCCCGGCCATCGAGAATGGTTTTTACTATGATGTGGATACGGGCGACCAGATGATTACCGAGGGTGACCTGCCGAAGATTGAAAAGAAGATGAAAGAGCTGGCCTCCCAAAAAAACACCTATACCAGGGAAGAGGTGAGCAAGGAAGAGGCTTTGAAGCTCTTTAGCAGTAAGGGAGATGAATACAAGACTGAATTAATAAGTGATCTTGAGGATGGCACAATTACCCTCTATCACCAGGGATCGTTTACAGATCTTTGCCGTGGTCCTCACCTGCCCACCACTGCGCCCATTAAGGCCATCAAGCTGCTTAAAGTGGCCGGAGCCTACTGGAGGGGCGATGAAACCAGGAAACAGCTTACCCGGATCTATGGCGTTTCTTTCCCCAAGGCAGGAATGCTGGAAGCGCACCTGGAGCTGCTCGAACAGGCCAAACTTCGCGACCATCGCAAGTTGGGTAAAGAGCTGGAACTTTTTACTTTTTCTCAGCGTGTCGGACAGGGACTTCCTCTCTGGCTTCCCAAAGGAGCCCTGTTAAGGGAACGATTGGAAAATTTTCTTAAAAAGGTTCAGCGCGAGCATGGTTATGAACCTGTGATAACACCGCATATTGGTCAAAAGGAGTTATGGGAAACTTCAGGACACTATGCAAAATATGGGAAAGACAGTTTTCAGCCAATCAGCACCCCCCAGGAAGGCGAAGAGTTTCTGTTGAAACCAATGAATTGCCCCCACCATTGTGAAATCTACAAATTTAAACCCAGATCTTACAAGGACCTGCCTGTTCGCCTGGCCGAATTCGGAACCGTTTACCGGTACGAACAGAGTGGTGAACTACATGGGCTCACAAGGGTTCGCGGATTTACCCAGGATGACGCACACATTTTCTGCCGCCCGGATCAGCTGAAAGAGGAGTTCCTCAAGGTGATCGACATTGTTCTTTACATCTTTAAGACTTTGGATTTTAAGGATTTTACCACCCAGGTTTCCCTGCGTGATCCGGAAGACAAAGAAAAGTATATTGGAAGCGATGAAAACTGGGAGAAGGCCGAAACAGCAATACTTGAAGCCGTAGAAGCCAAAGGAATGGATGTGGTAGTAGAATATGGAGAGGCCGCTTTCTACGGGCCAAAGCTTGATTTCATAGTGAAGGATGCCATTGGAAGAAAGTGGCAACTGGGCACTATCCAGGTAGATTATAACCTGCCTGAACGATTCGAACTCGAATACATTGGCTCTGATAATCAGAAGCATCAGCCGGTAATGATTCACCGTGCACCTTTCGGCTCAATGGAGCGCTTTGTGGCTGTTCTAATCGAACATACTGCCGGGAAATTCCCGCTCTGGCTGACACCCGATCAGGTTGTAATCCTGCCCATCAGTGAAAAATATCATGATTATGCCCAAAAAGTTTCAAAATTCCTTAAAAATTGCGATATTCGCACCCTGATTGATGAGAGGAGTGAAAAGATCGGTAAGAAGATCAGGGATAGCGAGTTAAAGCGAATTCCATA
>JAOZLK010000626.1 GCA_029934875.1 Bacteroidales bacterium
AAATCAGGGGTGGATAGACTCCTTTTAATACCCCGAAATAGAGATAGTTAAGCACACTTCCCTCCTGGTAAATACCAATCTGCATATTCACGCCCTCGGCCTGGAAAAAGGGAATATTTCCAAATATAATCCCAATACCGATGGGGATGAGCAAGAGGGGTTCATAATCGTATTTAATGGCCAGGAAGATGAAAAATAGCCCTACCGCAATCATAATCAGGTGACCGGCTGTGGCGTTCCTGAATCCGGAATACTTGTAAAATTTCCGGATACCCTTACCCGCCAGCTCCATCACATTTTCTTCACTTTGGACAGACTGATCATCTGCTTTATAATTAGCATCTACCTGTTCCTGCTTAATAGTTCCAGGGCTGTCCTTCATTGAACCCCTGGCTTGCTCCGGGAATGCCACCCACCTGGCCAGAATAATGATCAGGAAAATGCCCGTAAGTGTCAGTGCTCGCTGCATATCAAACAATCTCCATGATTACATCCCCCTGTAAGACTACGTCTCCCTGGTGAACATTGACAGACTCCACAACCCCGGCCCTGTCGGCCAGAACTCGGTTCTCCATCTTCATGGCCTCCATAATCAGCAGAACTTGCCCTTTCTTTACAATGTCTCCCTTTCCCACTTCCAGCTTCGTGATAGAGCCGGGCAAAGGGGCCAGAACCGGATGAGCCGACCCTCCCTCCCTCTTTTTAATATCCGGGTTGACCTGTTGTTTAACGGCTGAACGTACCAGGGTGGGCGTTTTAGAGACCTTTACCTGCCTGTGAAGCTCCACATTATATGGAGTTCCATTAACCTCCAGGCGAGCCAGGTTCTCCTCTATACCATGCACGTCAACCGCATAGTCGTTGCCGTTGATGGTAAACTTGAATTTCTTCATTGCGACTCTTTTACAAGCGATTAAACTGATTTCTTACTGCGTATATCTTAGAATTCCAGGGCGAATAGTTCTTGGAAATCCTCTTGATGGTCAGCACCCCGCTCTCCTCATCATGTATTTCATCCAGGTAGAGATGCAGGGCCATGGCTATGGCTGCAGTGGACTCACCCGAAATTACCTCATCCTTTGCCGGCCTGGATGAATTTCCCTTGACGCTTCCTTTTTTGGTCTTTGCCAGGGCAATTAGTTTGGGTACCGTGCTGAAAAACCAGAATAAGATCAGCAGGGCGGTAAATACAATCAGGTACCCTGCAGTAGCGATCACAAGAGATTCCAGGTTAATATTGCTCTTCAGGATAATAATTAGTGGAATCATCATAGTGGGATATTGGTATGTTTCTTTGGCGGATTTATTTCCTTCTTGGAAGCAAGGGTTTGCAAGGCCCTGATAATGCGGAAGCGGGTATTTCGAGGCTCTATCACATCGTCGATATAACCATACCTGGCAGCCTCATAAGGATTGGCAAACTTCTCCTTATATTCCTCTTCCTTCTTCTGGATAAAGCGCTGGGCCTCTTCCCTTTCCTCGATGCTCTTAAGTGCTTTCCCCTCCAATATTTCAATGGCTCCCTTGGGCCCCATTACTGCAATTTCAGCAGTTGGCCATGCATAATTAATATCGCCTCTCAGCTGCTTGGAACTCATCACATCATGAGCACCCCCGTATGATTTACGCAGGGTTATGGTGATTTTGGGAACAGTGGCTTCACCATAAGCAAACATAAGCTTGGCTCCATGTAAGATGATCCCACCATGCTCCTGTGCACTTCCGGGAAGAAATCCAGGCACATCCACGAGTGTCACAATGGGAATGTTAAAGCAATCGCAGAAGCGAATAAAGCGTGCTGCTTTCCGGGAAGCTTCGATATCCAGCACACCGGCCATGTGCTTGGGCTGGTTTGCCACAAGTCCCACCGGCATTCCGTTGAATTTTGCAAATCCGACCACTATATTCATGGCATATTGCCGGTGGATTTCGAAAAACTCCTTGTTGTCAACCAGGGTAAAGATCACATCCTTGATATCGTAGGGTTCATTTGTACTATCAGGTATGATCTCATTCAGCACATCATCCAGTCTGTCTATGGGATCGTTGCATTCGGTTAAGGGCGGGTCCTCCAGGTTATTCTGAGGCATGTAACACATAAGTTTCCTGATGGTTAGCAAACCCTCCTCCTCGTTCTGGGACACCATATGGGCAAGCCCCGAACGACTGGCATGCATCTGCGCACCTCCCAGTGCTTCAGTTGAGATGGTCTCTCCCGTTACCGTTTTAGTCACACGAGGTCCGGTTATAAACATATAGGAAGTCTGGTCGCTCATCAGAATGAAATCGGTCAGGGCAGGAGAATAAACCGCTCCACCTGCACAGGGTCCGAAAATTGCTGAAATCTGCGGGATCACCCCGGAAGCAAGGATGTTGCGCTCAAAAATTTCGGCATATCCAGCCAGACTCCTCACCCCCTCCTGGATGCGCGCTCCCCCACTGTCGTTTATTCCGATCACCGGTGCTCCCACCTTCATGGCCTGGTCCATGATCTTGCATATTTTGGCAGCATGGGTCTCCGAAAGGGATCCTCCGAAAACCGTAAAGTCCTGTGCATAAACATAGACCACCCTCCCATCTATGGTACCGTGGCCGGTGATAACCCCATCACCAAGATAATGTTGGTCCTCCAGACCGAAATCGTGAGAACGGTGAGTCACAAACATATCATACTCCTCAAAGCTTCCTTCATCCAGCAATATGCTGATCCGTTCCCGGGCAGTATATTTTCCTTTGGAATGTTGTACCTCCATCCGATCTTTGCCTCCGCCCGTACGGGCTTTTTCGCGCAGATCGATCAGTTTCTGAATTTTATCCCGGCTACTCATGTCCACAGAACTCAGTTAATACACCATGGGTTGATTTCGGATGAAGAAATCCGATCTTTAATCCTTCAGCTCCTTTCCTGGGCAGCTCATCAATAAGCCTTATACCCTGTTTCTCAGCATGTTTAAGGGATTCACCCACATTGTTCATGGCAAATGCCAGGTGGTGAATTCCGGGTCCTTTCTTTTCAATAAACTTACCGATGGGGCCTTCCGGGTCGGTACTTTCCAGCAGTTCAATTTTAGTATCTCCAACTTTGAAAAAGGCGG
>JAOZLK010000627.1 GCA_029934875.1 Bacteroidales bacterium
ATGTTAATCCTTGAAGCCATGAAAATGCGCAATGAGATCAAGGCAATGCAAGCGGGTGTCATCAAAATGATTAATATTTCTGAGGGGGAGCAGGTTCCAAAGTCACACCTCCTGCTGGAGTTTGAATAGTCAGGCTTTCCCTTCCCAGATTTTAAAACGGAAGACATCCTCGGGCAGCTGTGGCTTCTCGGGAAAAATTCCGTACAGGGAAGATCCGCTTCCACTGAGCGAGGCATAGAGGGCTCCTGCCTGGTATAGTTGTTCCTTTAGGATGGCCAATTCAGGATATACTTTAAAAATTCCCAGCTCAAAATCGTTGATAATCAATAAGTTCCACTCTTGAATGGGGGACTTGAGCAGTTCCTCCAGGTGAAAATCCGGCTGGCTGGGGGAAACCCCTGCATAGGCCTGCGGGGTGGATATGTGAATCTCAGGGAAGAGCAGGACCAGCCACATCCCTTCCAGCTTTATTGAGGAAGGGGAGAGCAGTTCTCCCCGGCCCTCCATCATCATGGCATCATCATGGAGAAAGAAAGGACAGTCACTCCCCAGGCTCGCAGCCATTTCATGCAGTGCATCATGGCTGAGAGCATCTGCTGTGAGTTGATTCAAGCCCTTCAGTACCTGGGTGGCATTAGATGATCCTCCTCCCAGGCCGGCCCCTATGGGGATCTGCTTGTGAAGATGGATTTCTACAGGAGAGAGTTGCCTTTCACGTGTGAAAATTTCATGGGCCATTTCACAAAGGTTTTTACCTGATCCCTCCTTAACGGGAATTCCGGTCTGACTGAAGGTAAGCGGCAAACTGTTCGGATCAGCCTCTCTTATTTCCACGAAATCGCAAAGCCCAACCGGGTACATGAGCGATTGCAGATTATGAAAACCATCCGCACGTTTCCGGATGATCTGAAGGCCAATATTGATCTTTGCTGGTGATGGGAGTATCATGGTTCATAAAGATAAATCATTTTTCAACATTTGTTAATTAAAACTATGTTGCTGGTGTTTATAAGTGGCTTGTAGATTTAGGCTTTCATGCCTCTCTGCTTTCTTACCTTTATGCCCCGAATAGATTTAACACTTATGGCAAAACAGTATTCTCCCCAAGCCAGGAAAAAGCCGGCTATAGCCCTTGATTATGGAAAAATACCACCCCAGGCCCTGGACCTGGAGGAGGCTGTGCTCGGAGCCATTATGCTTGAGAAAGATGCCATCCTTTCGGTTCTGGATATACTGGAGGCGAACAGTTTTTATAAGGAGGCACACCAGGAAATTTATGCTACGGCACGGCAGCTTTCCACGGAGGAGAAGCCCATCGACCTGCTCACAATGACAGAGGAGCTTCGCCGGCAGGATAAGCTTGAAGCTGTTGGTGGTGCAGTATATATTGCCCAGCTCACCTCACGGGTGGGGTCGGCTGCCCACCTTGAGTACCATGCCAGGATCGTGGCACAGAAATATATCCAACGGGAGTTGATCCGGGTTTCATCGGATATCCAGGAGAGGGCTTTTGATGAGAGCAGTGATGTGGATGATCTGCTTGATTACTCGGAAAGGGAGTTACTGAATATTGCCGAGGGACATATTAAAAAGGAAACCGTAAAAATTAACAGCCTGCTGAAAACGGCTATTGAGCAGATTGAAGAAGCTGGCAAACGTGATGACAGCCTGAGTGGGGTGCCTTCAGGTTTTTCCCGGCTCGATCGTCTTACTTCGGGATGGCAGAAATCGGACCTGATCATATTAGCAGGGAGGCCCTCCATGGGGAAAACCGCTTTTGTTCTCTCCATGGCCAGGAATATGGCAGTGGATCACAATCGTCCCGTGGCCTTCTTCTCTCTTGAAATGTCGTCCATCCAGCTGGTAAACCGGCTTATTATCGGTGAAACACAATTACCCTCGGATAAGATTCGGACCGGAAGGCTGGAGAATTATGAATGGGAACAACTTGAATATAAGATAAAAGACCTGGAGAAGGCGCCGATTTATGTAGATGACACTCCCGCCCTCTCCATCTTTGAGTTTCGTGCCAAGAGCAGGAGGCTGAAACAAAAATTTGATATCCAGGCGGTGGTGATTGACTACCTGCAGCTGATGACCGGCTCGAAGGATTCGGGAAGCAGGGAGCAGGAGGTAAGTCACATCTCACGGTCACTTAAAGCGATTGCCAAAGAGCTTGATATACCAATCATTGCGCTCTCCCAGTTGAACCGAAGTGTTGAAATGAGATCGGGAAATAAAAGACCCCAGCTTTCGGACCTTCGTGAATCGGGAGCCATTGAACAGGATGCCGACCTGGTTATCTTCATACACAGGCCGGAATACTATGGATTGGATGTGGATGAGGATGGCAATTCCCTGAAAGGTGTAGCAGAGATTATTGTGGCCAAGCACCGAAATGGAGCTACCGATGATGTACAGCTGAAATTTGTCAGGGAGTTTGCCAAGTTTGTTGACCTGGATGATAACCTGGCCATGGTTGAGGATGATGAGAGTGGGAACGCCCAGGCTACTTTCGCATCAAAGATGAACCAGCAAGAGGAGCGGATCTCCAATGATGATCTTGGCCAACACAACGGCTTCGATCCCCCGCCTTTTTAGCTAAAATATACTATGGGGTATTCTCTCGTGAAGTGCTTATTAGCTGCGCTAAAAATGCCAGTTCACTTCGAAAACACCCCATAGTATAATAGCATATTATAAGGGGAGGGAAGGCGGTGTGTTTGGGTAGAAATAGAAGAGGCCGACTCGCTGATCTGAGAAGGCCTCTTGAGATATAGTAGGGCAATTATTAGCAGAGCCTGAAGGATAGAATATTACCAATCTGAGGATGTCATCCAATCTTCAATTTGGATGATCTCCTCTGTTTCAAAGGGACTTGACATCCAGGATTCCAGACTAAGTTCAGCTTCTCCAATATTCATGTCGTGGGAGTATATTATTGTAGCATACAGTGCTCTTTTATCCTGGGCATTCATGGCAAGTGTCATAATGACCAGGACTGCGGCGATTATTATTTTTGTTGTTTTCATGGCTCTGTTATTTAGTTAGATGCTTTGTTAAAAGAATAACACATCACGTGCCAAAATCCA
>JAOZLK010000628.1 GCA_029934875.1 Bacteroidales bacterium
GTTATAAAGCCTGCAACCAGGGCTTGCCTGAGTACGGCATTCCAGAATTTTATGTCCTTTTCCTTACCGGCACCGAAGTATTCCGAATGATGATGGTTGTAAGTTCTCACAGCACTATTTGCGACACCAGAAAGAACACACGCAATGTGCTCAGATTTGAATTTCTCCTGAACTCCTAGAATGGCCTGTAAGCCCAGGATTATATATGTTTTCCCTTCAAATTTCTCTTTGGGGTGAAGACAGTTATCGCAGTTGTCACAATTCTCCTTCATCACCTCTCCAAAATAGTTCAGCAGTAGCTTGGGGCGGCACACTGCCGATTCAGCATATGCAACAGTTTCAAGAAGCAATTGCTTCCCGATTTCCTGTTCTGCCACCGGCTTTCCCTGCATGAATTTCTCCAGCTTCTGGATATCTTTGTACCCGTAGAAAGCGATACAGATCCCTTCTCCGCCATCGCGACCGGCACGACCGGTCTCCTGGTAATAGCCTTCAAGGCTTTTTGGAATGTCAAAGTGGATCACAAATCTTACATCGGGCTTGTCGATCCCCATCCCAAATGCAATAGTTGCTACAATAACATCAACTTCCTCCATGAGAAACTGGTCCTGGTTGGATGAACGGGTAATGGCATCCATACCCGCATGATAGGGCAAGACCTTAATTCCATTTACCTTCAGAGTTTCAGCAAGCTGCTCCACCTTTTTCCTTGAAAGACAATAGATAATACCCGATTTCCCGGACTTGGAAAGGATGAATTTTATAATCTCTTTTGTGGCATTCACCTTGGGTCTGATCTCATAATAAAGGTTGTGCCTGCGGAAGGAGGATTTATAGATGTTGGCCCCCAGCATATCCAGGTTTTTCTGGATGTCATCCTGGACTTTTGGAGTGGCAGTTGCCGTAAGGGCAATCAGGGGAGCGTTCCCGATTTTATTAATAATGGGCCTTATTCTCCTGTATTCGGGTCGGAAATCGTGCCCCCACTCCGAGATGCAGTGGGCTTCATCAATGGCATAAAAGGTGATATTCACCTTGTTCAGGAACTCGATATTCTCTTCTTTGGTCAGGCTTTCCGGCGCCACATATAAGAGGCGGGTCCTTTTATCGAGCACATCTTTTTTCACTTTTGCAATGGCATTTTTCGTCAGGGAAGAGTTCAGAAAATGGGCCACCCCTTCATCCAGGCTAAAGCTCCTCATGGCGTCCACCTGGTTTTTCATCAGGGCGATAAGGGGAGATATAACAATTGCCGTTCCGTCCAGAATCAATGCGGGTAGTTGATAGCACAGGGATTTACCTCCTCCTGTGGGCATCAGTACAAAAGAATCATTCCCCTTTAATACATTGGTGATGATTTTTTCCTGGTTGCCCTTGAAGCTGTCAAAACCGAAATACTTTTTCAGATTATCGTGCAGTATTTCACTGTAATTCTCCATGTTCGAATTTTCCCTTATTGATACGGGAAAACTAAAGGTACTATATTTTAATTTCGCTTTCAAGGAGGTCTGATTTTTTGTTACTTTGCACATTCTTAAAATTTTGTTAAAAGAATGGTAAAGAGTAAAGAAACGGAAATGTCCTTCCTGGATCACCTTGAGGTGATGCGCTGGCATCTCTTGCGTTCGATCCTTGCAGTGGTTATCATGGCCCTTGTGGCATTTGTGTTCAAGGAAATTGTTTTTGATAAAATCATACTTGCTCCCAAGGAGCCCCACTTCCCCACCAACCGTTGGCTGTGTCAGCTTGGCGAAATACTGGGACTGGAAAGAATCTGCATTAACCAGAATCCCTTCAGCCTGCAAACGGTTAAAATGGCCGAACAGTTTTCCATGCACATCATTGTTTCCCTGGTGGCTGGAATTGTGATAGCCTTTCCCTATGTCTTTTTTGAGATCTGGAGGTTTATTATTCCTGCACTCTATGATAAAGAGAAGCAAACCGCCAACGGAGCAGTCTTCTTCACCTCCTTGCTTTTCGTACTTGGAGTGGGTTTTGGATATTATATTATATCACCTCTTTCGGTTAATTTCCTTGGTAATTATAAGGTAAGTGAAAGCGTTATAAGCGCGCCTACCCTGCGTTCTTACGTACAAACAATTACCTCGGTTGTTCTGGCCTCCGGAATTGTATTCCAATTACCCATTCTTATCTATTTCCTCAGCAAGGTGGGGCTTGTAACTCCTGATTTCCTGAAGAGATACCGCAGGCACTCACTCATACTGATTGTGACACTTTCGGCAATTATTACACCCCCCGACGTTTTCAGCCAGGTCCTGGTTGCCCTGCCGCTGATGGTCCTGTATGAAATAGGTATTGGCATCAGCAAGCGAATCATGAGGCAACAGGAAGAGGCAATGGCCGCGTACGACAAACCCAAAAAGAGTAGTAAGAAAGCTGAGCCGGCCGAAAAGCAGGAACCTACCAAAGAAGAGGTGAGTACGAAGAAGCAAAAACCCGAATAATAGTATTTTTGGCTAACTTGTATCTATCATGAGACTATATACCCAAAACCTGGTTAAGAAGTACAAGAACCGTAGGGTTGTGGATGGGGTATCTGTAAGTGTAGAGCAGGGTGAAATTGTAGGACTTCTGGGTCCCAATGGCGCCGGAAAGACCACAACATTCTATATGATGGTGGGTCTTATTAATCCCTATGAGGGGAGTATTATGCTGGATGACAAGGAAATAACCCGGGAGCCTGTTTATAAAAGGGCCCGCATGGGAATTGGCTACCTGGCCCAGGAGGCCTCCGTTTTTCGTAAGCTGAGTGTTGAGGATAACATAAAGGCAGTCCTGGAGATGTCCAGTCTTTCACGTCCCGAACAAAAGGATCGGACGGAATCTCTTCTCTCCGAGTTTGGCCTTCTGAAGATCAGGAAGAGCCTGGGAATTCAGCTTTCCGGAGGAGAAAGGCGACGAACTGAAATTGCAAGGGCCCTGGCCCTGAATCCCAACTTCATTTTGCTGGATGAACCCTTTGCAGGCGTGGATCCCATCGCCGTGGAGGATATCCAGCAGATTGTGTCAAGGCTGAAGGAGAAAAACATTGGGATCCTGATCACCGACCATAATGTTCATGAAACACTC
>JAOZLK010000629.1 GCA_029934875.1 Bacteroidales bacterium
CGCATCCCAGAAACAGGAGATATCCATCGGCTTCCTTCAACAATCGAAATGGTGAATTTTCTCCACAGGGGGTACTGTCAAGGTGGTGGTCCTGGATAAAATCCCGGGCACTCTTTCCTGTGGCACATACAGAATGTGTGGGGTGCAGACTTCTGTAAACATCCGGCCTGTGACGAAAATATTCTGTCAGTCCCCCCACACAGGAGGGTGTCTGATGTATATCGAAGGAAGGATGCAAAGGAGTTACACTTTCGTAGGACAGTGCCGGCAGTAACAGATTCCCCTCCGGCCCCAAAACCTCAAGGAGGGCATCGATTAGTATTTGAGCACGGTTTTCGAACTTTCCCAATGAATGAAGGGAAGAGTGTACCAGCACAGAATCTCCGCCTGAAACTCCCAGCCTGGTCAAATCAGCTCGTATACTTCGCCCATATTCATTCATTGATTGCTCATTCAATTTAGAAATAATTCTAATCTAACTTGATACAAGTTAACACATAATAGAAAACCTGTTCACCCTTGTCATTATTCTATTTCTCGAAGTTCGGAGCTACAGTTAAACTTTCTGCAGTGGCTACACGGCGCAATTTGATCTTTAACACCGTCCCTTCTGGTGGTAATACAGAGTGATGCAGGGCATCACCATTCCATAATCTCACCCGGTGCCACTGACCATCTTCGAAATATCCCTCTTCCGCTAGCACGTACTCAGCATTTGAGTATCCTGATCCATATTTTGGCCGGAATGTAAATCGGGCATCAAACCCGATTATCAGGAACTCATCTTCGGCTATCTGACCGATTAAGGTGCGTCCGGATATCTCACCATCCTTTTTATAAGCCGGAACACCAAATCCGAACAGAACATCATACTGATCAAAATGCAACAATTTTTCACCTAAGCCGTGCTCTTCAACCGCTGCCTTCAATTTCCCGGTTCCCTGTAGTTCCAGGATCTTTTCCGATGCACGGGAAAATAATTTGTAATTCGCTGCTATGGCAGAAAACTTAGGATCGAGCGATTCCTGAAGCCGGTGTACCCGAGGATCAATGTGAAAGGGATCCGTTCCGTAAGGGGCTACCCCAATGGCATCATAATCACCAATTGCATAAAACTGATACCTGGCAAAATTTAAACCATTTCCCATTTCTGGCAGGAACAAGGGATTATCGGGCCTTGTATACTTTTCACATAGCTCCCTGAAATCCATATAGTTCTGATGGTAAATATCAAGGGCAAGTGTAAAGAGCTCCGGAGCTGCGACCTTCCAGATATCCATCATATTAGAAGTAGGGCCTCCTGATGGGTATTCTCCCGGCCTGTGGAAATAATTCTCTTTTGTCCATACATTGATATACATGGGCAAGGGATATACTTCCTTTCCTGCCCTTGCAATTTCATTAATATAGGTAGCAATGTACCAGGCATTAAATGCTTCCGCTGCCTCAATACCAAACAACTCATCCCATGTACCGGGTTCTTTGTCCAGTCCCTGGCTAAGCATGACAGGAACCTGATCAAAAAAGAGTGCATTGGCCTCCTCACTGTAATCCCTGTCTGTCCTGAGACTGCCGGGTTCATTCTCCGGCTGAACCATGATCACTGTATTATGATCATGATCAAGCGCTTTGATATGCTGCATTACCTTCACAAAGGCTCGTTTGTCTGCTTCAAGATTGGTTTGAGAGATTGCAGAAAGCACATACACGGGCTGACCTGCTGAATTTTGCATTCGTGGATATTTCCCGGGATTATTCCGGACCCATTCAGGTGTGTATTCAAGACTGCCGTTTTTATAAGATCCAAACCACAAAACAACAAGTTTCAGTCCATTCTTCCTAGCTCCGAATATCAAAGTATCAAGCTGTTCAAAATTGAATTTTCCTGGTTCGGGTTCGATGTCCTGCCAGTAAATGGGAGCTTCCAGCGTGTTGCAGTTCATCTCCTTGAGCTGGGGCCATATTTTATCCAGATATTCCGGCCAGGCACTGGAGTTCCACAGTTGTGCACCAAGCAACAAAAATGGTTTCCCGTCCACATAGAATGTATATTTTCCATTCTCTTTCTTTATTTCCGGAAGTGGTTCTTTTTCGTCCGGACCAAAACTATTTCCAGAAAGTGTAATGGGAAGGATGATTAATAAAAAAATAAGTGCTTTCATTTTTAAGATTCTTTTATCAGTATTCAATCTGTATGGTTTCACCATTACTCATCTCACGATATAACTCGAAAAAAAAGGGTGTCCCCCGCGTGCGGAGATATTGTCATTTGCTACACCTGTTTTTGTTATCTTAATGCCTATAACAGAATGTGTTGTTTACCTAAATGGTGAGGTGCTGTTTTTTGTTTAAATACCTTTAAAATACACATTAACAATATGTTAAGCAAGACGTTTTTTTTTGTTTCTTATTCACAAATCGCTCAATATAGGTAAAAAAATGAATATGAAAGACCAATATTTTTTAAGGGCTTCAGTTGTAATGCTACTCCTTGCCGGGAAGGAATTCTTCCGAATGTGCTTTAAAATAGATTGTACAACAACCCAAAGATCAAGGCACCCAGAATTCCAATGGCCAGGTACTGAATCAGAATGGCTCTCTTAAAAGCAGCCTGGAGAATCACCAGGTTTGATATTTTAGTCACCGGACCGGAAATGAAATAGGCCAGAACAGCCCCTTTGGACATACCCAGTGCAGCCAGCTGCTGAACCACGGGGATGGCCGCACCTCCACATACATAGAAAGGCACACCCGCCCCGGTGGAGATTATTACTGAAAAAATGTTATCGCTGTCAAAAATCTTCACTATGACCTCCGGATTTACAGCAATTTTAATGGCTGCTGCCAGGATGATGGCCAGGAAAAAGTATTTGCTCACATACCGGGTCATCCCATATAGCTCCTTCAGGAAACCTGAAAGGGACCTCTTTGTGTTGCTCCCGGGCAGATGATCCATGCTAAACAGCGGATCACCTTTCAAAATGTTGGAGGGATCAAGTCGCTTTGTTTTAATCAGCCAGAGTGTAAGATACCCGGCCAGGGATCCCAGCAATATGGCAGAGAGGGCCCTGAGTAAAGCGATCTCAAGT
>JAOZLK010000108.1:0-8347 GCA_029934875.1 Bacteroidales bacterium
TATGAGGAATTTGTTGAAGCAAAGGTCCAGGATTGGATCTATTATGGAAGTGATACCCATTGGACCCAGAAGGGACTGGATATCGCACTTGATAAGACCCTTGAGGTTTTAGAATCATTGTAAAAATAAAAAATAAAAAATTATGAAAGTCGTACTTCTGGCAGGGGGATTTGGAACCCGAATAAGCGAAGAGAGTGGAATCAGGCCCAAGCCCATGGTAGAAATTGGTGGGAGACCCATACTCTGGCATATTATGAAGCTTTACTCTCATTACGGACTGAATGACTTTGTAATTTGCTGCGGTTATAAGGGCTACATGATCAAAGAATATTTTTCCAATTACTTTCTTTATAATTCTGATATCACTTTCGATATGAAAAACAACCAGATGCAGGTGCATACCATGCGTTCTGAGCCCTGGAAGGTAACCCTGGTTGATACCGGCGAATCGAGTATGACCGGAGGGCGGATTAAGCGGGTAAGCGAGTATATCGGCGATGAGCCTTTCTGTCTGACCTACGGAGATGGTGTGAGTGATGTTAATATCAACGACCTGATTATGCACCACAACAACAGTGGAAAGCTGGCAACACTTACATCGGTACGCCAGCATGGCCGTTTCGGTGTTTTTAACCTGAAGCCAGGTGACTCCAACATCTCTTATTTTAAGGAGAAGCCCGAAGGAGATGGTGACGATACAGCCTGGATAAACGGAGGTTTCTTTGTACTGGAACCCGAGGTACTTGATTATATTGATGGTGATGCCACGGTATTTGAACAGGAACCCCTGCAGAAGCTTGCCACCGATGGTCAGTTGAATGCCTTCAAGCACACTGAATTCTGGCAGCCCATGGACACGCTGAGGGACAAGAATTTGCTGGACGGACTGTGGAAGGCGCACAAGGCCCCATGGAAAACCTGGGAAGACTAAACTATTAGAAACTCATAAAACTCACATTAAAACAGAAATCATGAAAATAGTAATTGCTGGTAATTTAGGGTACATCGGACCGAGTGTCACTAACCAACTCAGATCCACCTTTCCTGATGCAGAGCTAATCGGCTTTGACATTGGTTATTTTGCTCATAGCCTGGTCAATGCAGATAATCTTCCCGAAGTAAAGCTGGATGCACAGATCTTTGGCGATATCAGGAAGTTTCCTGTAGAAGTCCTTAAGGATGTAGATGTGGTGCTGGATCTTGCCGCTATTTCCAATGACCCCATGGGTAACAAGTACGAAGAGATTACCATGGATGTGAACTACAGGGCTGCAGTGAATCTTGCCAAACTCTGTAAGGATAATGGTGTGAAGAAATTTGTCTACGCTTCCTCCTGCAGCATGTATGGATCAGCCAGTGATTATCCAAAGAAGGAACAGGATGAGCTAAATCCTCTGTCAGCCTATGCACGATCAAAGGTAGCTACCGAGAAGGATCTGGAGCCCCTGGCTTCGGACGAGTTCATGGTGACCTGTCTGCGCTTTGCAACAGCCTGTGGTTTTACCAACCGGCTCAGGCTGGACCTGGTTTTGAATGATTTTGTTGCCGGCGCCCTGGTGAATAATGAGATTGGCATTCTCAGCGACGGTACTCCCTGGAGACCGATGATCAACACCAAGGATATGGCACGTGCCTTTGAATGGGGTGTGGTTCGGGAAAGGAGCCAGGGTGGAAATTTCATAGCTGTAAACACAGGCTCCAATGAGTGGAACAACCAGATCTATCCACTGGCCCAAGCTGTTGCAGAACTTATACCGGGAGTGAAGGTGAGTACAAATCCGGATGCTGTTCCTGACAAACGTTCCTACATGGTGAATTTTGACCTTTATAAGGAACTGGCTCCAAACCACCAGCCCATCTGGGACCTGGAAACCACCATTAAGGAAATAAGGGATAACCTGGTGGAGTGGAATTTCTCTGATCCCAATTTCAGGGAATCCAAACTAATCAGACTCAGGGTGCTGAATAACCTTCAGGAGAAGAATCTGATCAATGAGAACCTGGAATGGAACTAAAAATTTAAACAATGATTTTTACGGAAACAAAATTAAAAGGGGCTTACCTGGTCGAGATCAAGAAGCTTGAAGATGAGCGCGGCTTTTTTGGCAGGGCCTGGTGCCAGCAGGAATTTGAGGAGCATGGTCTGAACGGAAATATCCGGCAGATTAATACTTCCTCCTCGGTTAAAAAGGGTACCATGAGGGGCATGCATTACCAGGTGGACCCCTACCAGGAGACCAAGTTTATTCGTTGCACCAGGGGCCGCATTTACGATGTGATCATTGACCTGAGGCCCGATTCTCCTACCTTTATGCAATGGGTGGGGCACGAATTAAGTGAAGAGAATTGCAAGATGGTCTATGTACCGGATAACTTTGCTCATGGCATGGTGTCACTGGAGGATCACTCCGAAATCTATTATCCGGTTACTGAATTTTACACTCCGGGATCCGAACGGGGCATCCGCTTCGACGACCCAGCTTTTAATATTGAATGGCCCATTGATGTTAGCGAAGTGTCGGAAAAAGACAAGGGCCACGCAAATTTTGATGTCAACACCTTTTACAAATAATATCAATTCATAAATACTAATGAAACATACACACTGTCCCAATTGCAGGCACGAGGATATCGAAGATTTTTTTGTGATTCCCCAGGCCCCGGTACATAGCCTGGTTACCATTAAGGATTATGAAGAAGCCATCGCCATTCCTAAGAAGGAGATATCAATGGCCTTTTGTAACCATTGTGGATTTATCTTTAATAGTTCATTTGATACCTCCCTGGATTATTATACCCAGGGTTATGAGGATCAGCAGGGTTTCTCACCAACCTTTGTGAAGTTTATTACAGGTGTTTCCCAGCGCTTTATTGACAGGTACGATGTGAAGGGCAAGGAAGTAATCGAAATTGGTTGTGGCAAGGGTGATTTTATCAACCTGATCAGCGAACTGGGTGATAATAAAGGGATAGGCATAGATCCGGCATGGGTGCCTGGAAGATCTGCTGAAAATCCCAGGGTGCGCTTTATCAAGGAGTTCTACTCTGAGAAGCATGGGGAACTGAAAGCCGACTGCATTGTTTGCCGGCATACCCTGGAACATATCCATGACACCTATGGTTTTATGGAGACCATCCGGAAATCCATAAGCGACAATGAAAAGGTGGTTATCTTTTTCGAGATCCCAAGCATAGTCAGGATTCTTAAGATCCAGGCCTTCTGGGATATCTTCTATGAGCACAGTACCTATATGAGTCCGGGTTCCCTGGGCAGGCTCTTCCGTGATACCGGCTTTGAGGTTCTGGATATGTACCTGGAATATGATGACCAATATCTCTTTATTGAAGCCAAACCAGTTGAAGGCAAATCTGATAAGATACATCCCCTTGAGGAGTCGGTGGAGGAATTAAAAGAACTCACAAAGTATTTTGTGGAGCAAATCAAGATCCAGCTGGACTCCTGGAGGGAAAAACTGGAGGGATTCAAGGCCGAAAATAAAAAGGTGGTTATCTGGGGTGGTGGTTCCAAATCTGTTGGCTTCCTGACCCAGTTCCATGATGTGGGTGTGATTAAGCACGTTGTGGATATCAACCCCCATATGAGTGGTAACTATATTCCCGGAGTTGGTATTCAGTATGTTGTACCTGAATTCCTTGCTGAGTATAAGCCCGATGTGGTCATCGTGATGAACTCGGTTTACATGGATGAGATTGGGAAAATGCTCAATGGAATGGGTGTTGATCCGCTGATGCTGGGTCTGTAGTATCTGATTATTAAGGAAAAATCGTGGCAAAAAGCGGCATAAGTCTTGAGAGTTTAGAGCAAAAAAACACCCCTGGCAGTACGCCAGGGGTGTTTTTTTGTCTGGCAGTGACGCGCTTAGTTTATAATAAGCTTGACGCTTCCTGATACCTGGCCATCTTTCAATAAACGCATCAGGTAGATCCCGTCTGCAAAGTCTGACAGATCGAGGCTTACATTTTCTGGTCCAAAGATTGACTTTGTTCGGGCCACCTTACCAGTAAGGGAGGTAACTTCCAAAATGTAGGTGGAATTGCCGTCATATTCTTCAAATTTCAGATGGAACACGCCTTTCCCAGGATTGGGGTATACTGAAAATGAAGAGGAAGAAAGAGATTCTATTCCCACACCCGGCAGTTGACCAGTGAAAGTCAGCTCGAAGGCCTCGGAGATAAAATTGCCATCCTGAACGGCATTGGTCGGAACCATTATTGAAATTAAATCGGTGGCTGTGGCGAATACCTGAGCTTCAAATATGCTTTCACTGCTTCCCTGATTCTTGAGATTCAGATTCTTCAATTCAGCATTGACCACTGAAATATTGCCTTCATCCAATAATGAAACCTCCTGGAAGAAAGTGAAATCAACCATGAAGGGATAAAGTTCCGTAGATACAGATTCTGAACTGGAAACAACAGGTCTTTCAGGAACCTGCAGTTGATAAACCTCCGATGAATATGAGGATAGAGTCGCACTGTATCTGAAATACTGATCAACACCCGGCATCAAATCAAGGGCTGCACCGCTACCATACTCCACCGTTTCAAACCCGGCACTAGCCGAATACTGTATTTCCGTCGAAATGGAGTTCCCGGTGGTTTCGCTGGTAAAATCGATACTAAGAGAAGGCGCCGCAGGCCTTGCTGGGGATTCAAGCATCTGAATTTCAGAAGCAAATGCTGAAACCGAAGCCAACTCCTGGAAGTAAGCAGTCTCACCTGGGGTAAGCATCAGGACATTCTCGCTACCCTGCGAGGCAGCACTCATATCCTGCTCACTTGAATAGCTGTATCCGGCTCCTATGGGTGTGCTGACCTCTTCCTTCATAAAGTCTATCTGGAAGGAGGGTGCTACAGGTCTGTCCGGTGCTGCAATCGTCTGAATATCTGACACAAAGGCAGATGAAGTTGCCTTCGCTCGGAAGTAGAGCATGGCTGAGGGGCCTACGACTACGTAATCGCCGGTTCCCGAAGCTGCATCAGACATATCTGCCGTCATTGCATACTCGTATGTACTTTCAAGTACTGTATTTGTCCTGCCATTGATAAAATCAATTGCAAATGAAGGAGCTGCAGGCCTTCCGGGCACTGTCAATGTTTGAACACCGGAGGCAAAGGCTGAGCCGGCGGATGATTTTCTGAAATAGCGACTGGATCCCAGACTCAGACTTAGATGTGATCCATCTCCCGGGGAAGAGGAGCTCATGTCGCTGCTCGAGGAGTAGATGAATTCACTGCTCACTCCTGTGCTGGTCCTTTCATTGATATAGTCAATTCCAAAAGTTGGCGTTGATGGCCTGTAAGCTACCGTCAGGGTCTGAACCTGGGAATAAAAAGCCGACGATGTAGCCGATTTTCTGAAATAGATATTTGATCCGGGGCTCAGGCTCACATGCGTTCCGTCTCCGGTTGTGGAGGAGGACATATCGCTGCTTGAGGAGTATTTGTACTGACTGCTAACTGTGGTACTGGTCCTTTCATTGGCATAGTCTATGGCAAAAGTTGGGGCTGATGGCCTGTAAGGTACCGAGAGAGTCTGTTTTTTTGAATTATCAGCCTTTTTTCTGAAATGGACATTTGTTCCCGGTGTAAGCGAAAGGTATTGACCATTTCCATCAACAACGCTTCCAAAATCACTGCTATAGCTGTACTGATCCTCTGTCGAGACCACCTTATTGGTCCGTTCACCCCAATAATCAATGGAATAGTCGGGTGCAGTTACAGTTGGTGGTGGCGGTGGCGGTGGCGGAGGTGGCGGAGGTGGCGGAGGTGGTGGGGGAGGACCGCTACCTGCTGTGGCATAAACGCTAATCTTTATAGTCATGGGAAAGTACTTATACGCAGTTTCCGGACAACCTGATGAACTCCATTCGGTCCCCATAGGGATGCAGGTGGAGGCGCCATCCCATAAAACAACTCCAATACGGTAAAAATCATCGGCCCTACTGAAATCGAGGTGATCACCAGATTGCTTGTTCCACCAGCCAGAGGGACTTCCCAGGCCGTAAGATCCCGAAGAACCTGCTCCTCCGGATACTCTTTTTCTGGCTGCTACGGTTTCAGTGTGTGATCCTCCTTTATATTTGTCTCCCCAAATCCCAAACTGGATGTAGAAAGGTTCATTGGTGGGTTGAGAAATAACCTCTACCGACATGGAGAAGTTTCCATTATAATAGTCATTGGGACTTACCCAGTTATTGCTGGGCATGTTCCCGTAATTAATTAAAGAATAACCATCGGTTCTGTGCCACCAGTAGAAACCATAACCCCCATTTTGATAGGGAGGATGGGTCCAGGTGACCGTTTGATCAAAAACTTTTGTTTGTCCGTTTACCTCCTGATATATTCCCAGGAAACCCATCATCAGGATCAGCGCACATAGGGTAATTCTTTTCATCTTCTTCATTTTTTTCGGGCACGCAAGTTACTTATTAAGGCCGCATATTGTATGTCGGTTCATCAAGATTTAACATTCATCAATCAAATTTAACATAGCTGGATATCTTGCTGATATCCTGGGACAATTGTGGGGGTAGCTGCCTGGTGTTCAGTCAAAAAAAAACACCCTTAAGGTTTTTGTTAAGGGTGTTTTAAACATGGAAAATTGTGGATCTTATTTTATGATAAGCTTGACCGTTCCTTTTATTTGTTCATCTTCTGAAAGGCGCAGTAGGTAGATACCATCTGAGAGGCCTGACAGATCCAGGCTGAGATCATCAGATCCGTAGAAAGTCTCGGTATGCGCCACATTTCCGGTAATGGAGCAAACCTCCAGCTTGTATATTGCACCGTCATCAATACCCTCATATTTCATTCGGAATACGCCTTTTCCGGGATTTGGGAATACCGAGAAGGAAGTGAGCATTGGTGATTCCACACCCACTCCGGGTAAAGTACCTGAGAAATAGATTTCATAGATGTCGGAGACAAAGTTTCCTTCCTGAACGGAATTGGCCAGTACCGTAATGGAGATAACATCATTGGCTGTGGCATAAACCAGTCCTTCAAATACCGTTTCATTGCTTCCCATGCTCTTGAGTGCCAGATTATTCAATTCGGCATTGACAACCGTAATCGTGGCAGCATCCAGGGCAGCAACTTCCTGGGAGAAGATAATAGATGCAAGAAAGGGACGGAGCGTGGTTGTTCCTGATTCCCCACTGAAAATCACTGGTCTGTCCGGGACAACAAGCTGGAATGATTCTGAGGCATAGTAGGAGGTGCTGGCAATATGCCTGAAATAGATATCAACACCAGGAGTCAGATCCAGGGCCACCCCGGTTCCATGCTCTGCTGTTTCAAATCCGGCACTGCCCGAATATTGAAGCCCGGTGGATATGCTCTCCCCGCTTGTTTCATTGACATAATCTATGCTCACGGTAGGAGCAGTTGGTCGGGCGGGAGATACAAGCATCTGTATTTCAGAGGCATATACTGACGAGGACGCCAGGGCCTGTAGATACATATTTATACCCGGCGTAATCTTTACAGCACTACCGCTACCCTGTGTGGCATCGCTCAAATCCGAATTGTTTCCGTATTGATATCCGTTGGTAATGGCTACACTAACTTCTTCCTTCACAAAATCAATCAGGAAGGAGGGAGCAGCAGGCCTGGCGGGAGCAGCCAGGGTCTGGATATCGGAGAGAAAAGCCGATGCAGTGGGCTTGGTTTTGAAATAGCGGTTAGTTCCCGGGCCTATTGTTACATAAGCTCCTGTTCCCGAAGCCACATCAGACATGTCAGAGGAGCTCGCATATTCGTGTGTAGCTTCAACAACCGAACTTGTCCTTTCATTGGTAAAATCAATGGCAAAAGTGGGAGCAGCTGCCCTGGAAGGCACAAGCAGTTCCTGAATGTTGGATGCAAATGCGGAAGCAGATCCCACTTTTCTGATGTAAATATCAGATCCAGGTGTGAGGCTTACATAGGATCCGTCTCCGGCAGTGGCAGAACTCATATCGCTGTTTGCCGAATACAAGTAATCGCTGCTTACAACCGAATTTGTTCTTTCATTGGGATAATCAATGCCAAAAGAGGGCGCAGCTGGCCGGCCAGGTACACTCAGACTTTGCTTGTCGGAAGCGAAGTTCGAACTGGTAGCCAGTTTCCTGAAGTATTTGCTTGCTCCTGGGCTTAGACTTACATAGGATCCATCACCAGTGGTGGCTGAACTCATATCGCTGTTGGAGGAGAATTGGTACTCACTGCTCACTGTTTCACTGGTCCTTTCGTTGGCAAAGTCAATTCCAAAGCCAGGGGCTCCGGGCCTGTATGGTACCGTAAGGGTTTGTGTTTTAGAGTAGTCAGCCTTTTTTCTGAAATA
>JAOZLK010000108.1:8357-10081 GCA_029934875.1 Bacteroidales bacterium
CTAGAGATCACTTTGTTGGTCCGCTCGTTGCTGTAATCAATGGAGTAATTGGGTGCAGTTATGGGTGGGACATAAACACCTGAGGAGGCATATACCCTTATCCTGACTGTCATGGGAAAAAACTTGTCCCCAAACTCGGGACAACCATCTGCATTCCATTCGGTTCCCATGGGAATACACAGCGGATCGGTATTCCACAGCACTACTCCAATGCGGTAAAAATCATCGGCCCTGCTGAAGTCCAGCGGATCACTGGGTTGCTTATTCCACCATCCGGAGGGACTTCCCAGGCTCCATGATCCCGATGATCCCGAGCCTCCGTTTACATATTGCCTTGCGGCGACTGTTTCAGTATGGAGCGATCCCTTGCTATAGTCTGCCCATATGCCAAACTGGATCCAGAAAGGATCGTCGGAGGGTTGACTGACCACCTCCACAGACAAGGTGAACTCACCATTATAGTAGTTATTGGGTGAAACCCAGTTGTCGCTGGGCATATCCCCGTAATTTATGATTGAATGACCATCGGTTCTGTGCCACCAGTAGAAACCATAACCACCATGGTCGTAGGGAGCATGTTCCCATGTGATGGTCTGATCAAAGACTTTTGTTTGTCCGTTCACTCCCTGGTTCATTCCAAGGAACCCCATTAACAGGGTCAGCACAAATGGTGTAATTCTCTTCATATTCTTTATTTAATTCTAGCGTAAACAATTTACATAATAAGCATTCATGATGTATGTCATTTCATCACTGCTTCAGAGTAATCGATCAAATACTCAGAAGACTATGCCTGTAACTATAAGGTCGAAAAAAGAGGGTGTTTGGTTGCTTGAGATTAACTTATTTTGCCGGCGAAAAGGCAAGGTGCTGTTTATATTTCTCCACCATTTTTCTGATGGGAGCAAAAGAGAGAAGCTTTCGGGCACGTTTCATGTCACCATCATGGACGAAGGTGTCGGGTAACTCAAGATTATCGTAGGTTTCTTTGAAGTATGCGATATTTTCAATCCTGGCATGCTCCAGTCCCAGCCGGGTGAGCCTATTATTTTTTTTGCCTCCCTTAATCAGGCCCAGCCTGTATTCATAAATATTGTTGATCATGTCAGTGACCATGTTGTTGGTCGACTGGGAGGAGGAAATGCGGTAGTAGGCCATCTGCTGAGCGATGTAAACCATGGGCATCTCCCTGGAATACCGATACCAGAAATCAAAGTCCGCAACGGGGAATAGTTCATTGTTAAAGCCCCCAATTTTCATTGCAACATCTTTATTCACAAGTACTCCGGGGAAGGGAACTGTGTTGAAATAAAAGTAAGCCTCATTTACGAACCTGATATCCCCGGTCATCGATTTATGAGTATATACCTCCGGCCACTCCTCTTCGCTTACAAAACTTGGAACCATCACTCCGCCCACATCCTTGCCATATTTTTCGATAATGTTCTGACAGAATTCCACGAACTGAAAATGGAGCATATCGTCATCATGCAGAACTGTGACCCATGGAGTTTCCGCATAACGAAAACAGTTGTTAAAATTCTCATCCTGGGGAACTGTCTCTTTTGTCTTGATATATTTAATATCAACGCCCTCATAACTGTCGACGATTTTCTTAAAGTCATCGTGGGGGGAATTGTTGTCAATCAATAAAATACTGCAGGGAACGGTTTGTTTTACTGCACTATCCAGGGCACTTTTTACAAAGTCAGTCCGCTTGTAAT
>JAOZLK010000630.1 GCA_029934875.1 Bacteroidales bacterium
AAATGCATCATGGATGATTACTTGCCCGGTTCTGTTATCAAATACCTGGTAGGTGCCGGATTTCAATGCATACTCTAATTTCACCAGGCTGTTCGAAAGCGTCACAATTTGCTTCTGTTTATCCTCTTTGACTTTTACATCAGCCTTTACATTCGTAAAGGAAAACAGGAATCCTAATATAATAAGCAGTGATAATTGGAAATTAGTTATTGACTTCATTTTTTCTTTCAAATGTAAAAGGATACACCCACATAAAGTTATCTTTCCAAAACCAAACTAAATAATAAGTTATACTTTTCGGAACAAACTTCCAATTGCAATTCCAGGCATGAAACTGATTATTCATAAACGAAGAGTAATGAGTCTAAACGCTGTTCCGAAAAGTATAATATTAACTTGAACAAACTCTTAAAACTGTTATTATTTCAGGCGGGGATTAAATAGATTTGAAATTTAAACTAATTATGAAGCAGCGTAAATATTTTCATATAGCAGTTAGAGGATCTATATTACTTGCTGTGCTTTTGTGCACAGGGAACCACACATTATTTGCAAAGGATGCGTTAGAGAAATGGACAAACCTCATTGTTATATTAACTGATGATCAGGGTTACTCTGATGTTGGTTGCTATGGTGCTGAAGGATTCTCAACGCCAAACCTGGATCGCATGGCAAAGAGAGGCATTCGTTTCACTGATTTCTATGCCGCATCATCCTGTTCTCCATCCCGGGCTTCGCTACTGACGGGCTGCTATTTTCAACGACTTGGAATTGGCGGGCCATTGAATGGCCCCAATATTGGCTTGCATCCTGATGAAATTACAATTGCCGAACACTTGAAGCAGAAAGGTTACGTAACAGCATGCATTGGCAAATGGCACCTTGGACTGCCAGACAAAATGAGTCCGGTAGCTCAGGGATTTGATTACTTTTCGGGCATTCCTTTGAGTCACATCAGACACGGTAGCACGGAACATACCGATGGACCCAGTGCCTATTACAGGCGGCAGTGGAAGAAGATGGGTGTCGGAATCGAAACAGAGATTGAATACGCTCCTGATGAGACCCTTTTTACAAAAAGGTGTACCGAAGAGGCTCTGGCATTCCTACACAAGAATCACAACAAACCATTTTTTCTTTATCTGTCACACCCCCAGGTTCATAAAGAAGTGCTGTCATCAGCTGAATTTAAGGGTAGAACGAAACGCGGCCGTTATGGTGATTCCTGTGAGGAGTTGGATTGGTCCGTTGGAGAAGTGCTGAAGACACTCAATGACCTGGGACTCGATGAGAAGACACTTGTCGTATTTGCATCCGATAATGGCCCTTGGCTGGGACAGGGTGACCAGTCGGGAATGGCAACCCCTCTTCATGGGGGCAAATTCTCTACATGGGAAGGTGGCATGCGCGTTCCGTGTATCATGTATTGGCCCGGCATGATCCCGAAAGGAATTGAGTGTAGTGAAGTGGCCAGCATCATGGATATCTTTCCTACATTTACAAAACTGATTGGCATTGAGATGCCCGGTGACCGCATCGTAGACGGAAAGGATATCTGGCCGTTGATGTCGGGACAACAGGAAGCCCGTTCTCCGCATGGCACTTACTTCTACTATCAACATGGAGCACTTCAGGGTGTACGTTGCGGCAAATGGAAACTCCATAAATCGGAGAAAAAGTGGGCACTATATAACCTTGATACAGACATAGGGGAAAAGAACGATGTAAGCAGCAATAACCCGAAAATCGTAGCCAGGCTTGAGAAATACCTGGAGGAAGCCCGGAACGACATGGGAGACAATACAAGCAACCGTAAAGGAAAGAATGCAAGACCTCTTGGTCGAGTTGAATAGATATGACTACCCAACATCAATAAGAATATGAAGTCTACATTCAATGTCAGGAAAGAAAGAGTAGCACATTTTTGTGTTGTTGCACTATTGGTTTTATTCTGTTCCTGCCAATCAAAAAGGGCTGAAAAAACCGAAAGCTGGACTTTCGTCAGTATGCCCGATTTTTTAAATGTGGATTGTGACTATCCGCAGAAGGGATGGGAAGATGCACTTAGCTATATTCTGGAATCAGTAAAAAGTGAGAATCCGGATTTTTTGGTTGTTGCCGGAGATCTGGTTATGGGGCATTGGGATAAGAAGGATTGGAATGATGCAGATACCATCCGGAAGTATTCTAATCGTTATTATTCGGCCTGGATAGAGAGGATGAATCACCATGGTTTAAAGTTTTATACTTCTATTGGTGATCATGAGATAGGCGACAATCCCTGGTTTAATCCAAAAAAACTGGAAGCAGTGAAACTCTATAAGGAAGCATTTGCTGACTATCTGAAAATGCCACAAAATGGTCCTGAAAAGATGAAAGGTACTGCGTTTTGGTGGAGGCATAAAAACGTTCTTTTTATCTCTGTTGATGTTTTTGAAGAGGGTCAAAGCGAACAGGGCTTGATTAAGGCCGGTGTAACTGGTGACCAGTTGGAATGGATGAGACAAGTGCTTGAAGAGAACAGCGATGTGGATCATAAAATAGTTCTGGGTCATACTCCTGTGCTTGGTCCTGTTCGAAAATGGAGTTCCAGTGGATTGATGATCAAAGAGGGCCGAGAATCCGGATTTTGGCAAACAATGAAAATCTACAATGTAGATGCTTATCTCTGTGGTGAGGTACATGCCATAACCTGTACTGAAAGGGATGGTATCATGCAGGTAGCCCATGGAGGGTTAATCGGTTATAATACACGCACTAACTACATGGTGGTTAATGTCACAAAAGAAAAAATTGACCTGGAAATCAAGGAGATAGAGATGCTGCCCACCGGAGTTCATTTGTGGCAGACAAAAAATAACCGCCCTTTGCAAAATGTCAACATCACCGATGCAAATAGAACGATAGGATTTTATACAGTAGGCACTGTAAGCATTGATAAAGCAGATGGGAAGCAATTCGTTCATCGCCAAGGGTATTTTCTAAAGAAACATGAATCGAGTGATGAATACGCAGGCCCTGTTTTCAGAAAAAACAATATTACCGAGTTGGCAAAAATAGTTATTGAATAGCAATTTCT
>JAOZLK010000109.1 GCA_029934875.1 Bacteroidales bacterium
TGCTTTTCCAACCTCCGCTTTTGAATGTGTATGTGAAGGTCCGAAACAAAAAATCTGGCTGGGAACCGCTGAACAGGGGCTTGTGATATTTGACACTTATGCAAATGCGCTTCGTCGTTTCGAAGATATTTCCAAAAAGGCAGTACTGCCTGAAAAGAGCGTCCGATCTTTGCTATGTGATCGTGCCGAAAATATATGGATTGGGACTGAAAATGGCTTATACCTATACGATACACAGGAGGACAGCCTTCAGTATTTTAACCTGGTCAACTTAGATAATCCACTACCGGAGTGGTGTATCGTTGAAGATATTGTGGAGGATGACCAGGGTAATATCTGGATAGCAAGCTGGAATGAAGGCTTGTTTGTATATGATTATAAAGACCAGAAATTCAGAAACTTTAAACTTTTTGATGCAGTTAAGGGCGATGATCAGAACAACCAGATCAAATCAATTTTCCAGGACAAGCGTGGCTTTCTCTGGATAGGAACCTGGGAGGATGGCTTGTATAAAACAGTTTATAAGAATGGTGAGCTAATCATTAATAATACTTTACTGTTCAGTGAATCTGTAGGGCAGGGGATTTTAGGCAATATTATCTATTCTATCAATCAGGATATAAATGGTAATATGTGGATTGGGACACCTTATGGTTTATCCATTATTGAGCATCCAGGCACTCCTGAACAATTCTTCCATTCTTTCAGATATCAGTATGCATCCAGGGAAGGATTGAGCAATAATGAAATATGGAAAATATACAGGGACAGGTCAGGAATCATGTGGCTTGGCACCCTTGAAGGTGGAATCAATATGGCTCATCCCAATGGCAAGATTTTCGAGACCTATACGATTCCTCCGCTTAGTCAACAGATTCATAGTCAGACTACACAGGCATTCATTGTAGATCCCAATGACGAACTCCTGATAGGAGTGAAGAGCCTGGGTTTTGGGTCTTATGACCTTGAAAAGAAAAAATACACCCCTTATACTAGCGATCCCAGGTACTCCAGTCTGCCTCGTGATATAAACACAGTCAATTGCTTTTTAAGAATGGAGAACCTTATGTGGATGGGCACCCGCTATAACGGGATTGGAATATACGATTACATGTCCGGTCAGTTTTCCACGATTCAGAGGCCGCAGATGTCATATGATATCACTGTGCTATATTTAAGGAAGGATGGAGTTGTCTGGGCAGGGGCCAGTGATGGACTCTACCGGATCTCCAGGCTAAACCACGGCACCTCTGAGATGGAGGTTGAGGTAATCGAGTCCTTCAATAATATCAGGGTAACCTCCATTTGTGAAGACCATGCCAGTAATTTGTGGATCGGAACTGCTGAAAATGGAATCTGCAAATTAGTTGAGGCTGAAAGTGGAGGGCAGATCTTGCAATTTTTCTCATTGGAAAGCAATTCCATAACCGATGAGGTCATCTCAATTTTTAAGGATAGAGACAATTCACTCTGGATAGGAACCAAGGATAAGGGCCTGATTCGATACAATCCGGAAAATGAGTTATTTGAGGGCAATGATGTCGTACCGGGTTTAAGTAATTCCTCCATTATGGGGATTGTTGATGATGAGCAAGGCAAGCTCTGGGTAAGCACCACCAACGGAATTGCACGTATTACCCGGCTCAAAGGAGAGTTTAAGACCGATAAGTATACGATTTCAGATGGACTGCAGGGCAATCGTTTCTTGCCAAATTCTGTATATAAGTTGAGTGACAACCGGATCCTGATGGGGGGCTACTATGGCTTTAATGCCTTTTATCCTGAAGACATCAAGCAAAATGAATACATTCCTCCCACCATACTGACCGAAATAGAGATCAATAATGAAAGTTTTGCTTTTCGGAAGAACAGTAAGAGGACCTTCAAGCATAATGAGAATAGTCTGACCTTCGGGTTCTCTTCCCTTTCCTACTACAAGTCAGAAGAGAACATCTTTTCCTATAAGCTGGATGGACTGGATCAGCATTGGACCATTACAGGTGCGGCCAACCGGGAGGTAAGATATCCCAAACTACCTGCAGGTGATTACACCTTTTTAGTCTCATCGGCTAATAGCAGCGAGCTGTGGAATGAGGAGGCCGTTTCATTTGAGTTCAAAATACTACCTGCTCCATACAAGACCTGGTGGGCCTATTTAGTTTATCTTTTTGTATTTCTGTCCATTGTGCTGCTCATATTCCGTTACCAGCTACAGAAACAAAAGATCATAAAGAATCTGGAAATTGAAAAGATCAGGCATGAGAAGACAGAAAAGCTTAATGATTACAAGCTTCACTTCTTTACCAACATATCGCATGAGATTCTCACCCCACTCTCCATCATCATGGGTGCAGTTGGTATCCTGAAAAAGAAAACCCGGAAGGGGCAGGATGAAATTGAGATCATGGAGCGCAATTTGCTGGGTCTGAAACATCTCCTCAGGCAATTGCTGGATTTTCGTAAAATGGAGAGAGGACACCTGAACCTCAAGGTGAGAGAGGGCGATCTTGTGGCCGTGATACAATCCCTTATTCTGAACTTCAAGCCACTTGTGCAGAGTAAGAACATTGACCTGAGTTTTGAGTCCCCGGATGAACTTATCTGTTACTTTGATGAGGATAAACTGAATAAGATCTGTCAGAATCTGATTTCAAATGCCCTGAAATACAACTCAGAAAACGGGAATGTTAAGATCAGACTCAGCAGAAGTAAGGAGAAGGTGATCCTGGGCATTGAAGACAATGGTTATGGCATCTCCGAGAAAGAGATAGAGGGTATCTTTAAGCGCTTCTATCGTTCCGATATGACCAGGCGGGAATCTGGCACAGGCATTGGCCTGGCGCTGGTCAACAATCTTGTTAAATTACATAAGGGGACCATTGATGTCGTAAGCACCCTGGGCGCAGGGACTGTTTTTACGATACAATTACCGGTGGATAAGGAAAGCTTCGGGGAACATGAATTTGAACCTGATAATCTTGATCAATTAAAAGATGAAGAGGAGGAGATTGTTGTTGCTCCCGTAAATGATATCACCATCCTTCTTGTGGAAGACAATTCGGATTTTAGAAAAATTCTTAGAAAGCATCTGGAACCTGTTGCAAGGATCATTGAATCGCCCAGTGGCGATGATGCTTTGCGAAAAGCGATAAAATACTCTCCGAGTATCGTGGTCAGCGATGTGATGATGCCCAATATAAATGGATATGAGCTCTGTGTTCAGCTAAAAAGCAATGTGGATACGCAACATATTCCTGTGATCCTGCTCACCGCAAAAACAACCGACCATGACAGGGCCAGGGGATACGACTGTGGTGCTGATTCCTATATCACAAAACCTGTTAGTCTCTCCGTATTACAGACCCGAATAAATTCATTGCTGCTAAAGAAAATAAGCAAAGCATCACTTCCGGAAGATTACCAGGTCTTTCATGCACCAAATAAAGCCATGAGTGATGAGGAGTTTCTACAGAAATTGCAGGCTTTGGTGGAGGCCAGGCTGTCGGATGTTCGCTTTAAGGTTCCCAGTATGCATCAACCCTTCGGGATGAGCAGCTCTGCATTTTTCAGAAAAGTAAAGGCGCTAAGCAATTTGTCTCCTGTGGAATATGTGCGGAATGAACGGATTAACCGGGCTGCCCTCTTACTGGCAAAGAATGAAATGACAATCTCCGAAATAGCCTATAATACCGGATTCAGCGATCAAAGCTATTTTGGCGCCTGTTTTAAAAAGCAGATGGGTATGACACCAAGTGAGTACCTGAAGAATAAAGGCTCTGTATAGCAGCTACCCGATCAATTCAGGCCAAAGAATTTTCTGATTTCTTCATATCTTTTTTCATAATGGCTCTGTGGCTGAGAATGAAATTGATGAGGATAGATATTGTATCGTTTGGGTGAGTTGATGAGATTGTAGGTGGCAAAGCTTGTGGCAGGGGGACACACATCATCCTGAAGTCCGATGCCCATCCAAACCGGGCAGGCTATCATGTGAGCCATATTCTTGGTGTCAAAATATGAGAATACATCCAGTATTTCACTCCAGCTAAGATCGGGGTGCTGAGACATCCACTTATCGATCTCATACCAGTGGCTGATCTCAAAATAGCGTTCCCAATCGCTAAGAAAGGGAATGTCAGCGATGCAAAGTGAAATTCTATGATCAAAGGCAGCAGTAAGCAGACTTAAGCCACCACCCTGGCTGCCACCCCAGACTGCAATTCGGTCCAGGTCTACATCTTCCCTGGATGCCAGATAGTTCAATCCTGCAAAGCAATCCAGATAGATGTTTTTGTAAAAGTAATCATGCTGGTTCTCCAGGCCCCGCACCCACATTTCATACTCACGAATTCCGGAGTTGTCACTGTTGCCATGGTCCCTGACATTTAGTGAGAAGACGATCATATCATCAAAGCTATTCAGGGGCTCAAGATTTTCTGTATATCCCGGAACCCTGTATAGCACAGGGTAGCTTCCCTTTTTTTTGGGAACTTCCAGCCATCCTTTAATGGAAAGGCCATCCATGCTTTTCAGGCTAACTTCATACACCTGGGTTTTAGCACCAGGCCTACCTTCGATCAGCCTGATCTCAGGTGCCATATCAAGATCGGAAACCTGCTTTAAATTGGTTTTCCAGAAAACATCGAAATCTTCTGGTTTTCTGAGAGGACTTCGAATATCTTCCGGATTCATCACAATATTTGTGAACAGGTTCTCAGTATGATCTGTCCCTGAAATTTGGGCTTCAACGCGGTAAAAACCGCACTTTCTGAAGTGATGTAAGGGGGCATATGCCAGGAGTGCCGAATCTCCTGCCACCCTGTATGGAAATTGCATCTGCTTGAGGGTCTTCCCATTATCTGTGGCGATCCGCCAATCTATATCAAGCTCAAGGGTTTCACCAGTCCCGTTTTCGATCCTGACTGCGACCTGAAGCAAGCTGTCTTTAACGACACCATCCTGAAATAATTCAAAATCCGCAGTAAACTGTGCCTTGCCATAGACCCCGAGTACCAGGAGTGCAAGAATAATTCCGGACTTCCTGAAAATGCTCATCACCTGCTAGTATTGGTTACTGGTTTATCACCCTTCTCGATAAAACGTATGGTATAGCCATATGCATAGTGTTTTTTCGTCAACCTGTACTTTTCATGCGTCAGTTCACCCCAGCTATTATCGCCTCCAACTCCCATCTGCCCGTAATCCACATTCACCGAAGTAAGTTGACGGGCTTTGACATCCGTGGTATGTCGGTTCACCACCTCTGCGCCTTCGATCTGACGCCCGTCGGTGCGCTCCAGGGATTCAAAATCCTCCATAATGTTGTGATGAGCACTGCCTTCGATGGTGGGATCTCCAATAAACATCACTCCAAGTCCCTCATTGTTTGTGATGGCCATCCATCGCATATCGGTTTTATTGCCGTTCTCCTGGGGCCTGATATAGGGCCAGTACTGCTCAGAAACCTTTCCTTCGTAAATGCCGATAAGGGCGCTTGTCTTTCTGTCCCAGTAGGATTCATGGGGTCCGCGTCCATACCAGCTGATGTTCTCAAATTCCCTGGCCATAATAAGATTGGTTCCAAAACGAGGAATTTCGGGCAGGTCATCAGATTGCATGATAAAATCATTTGAAACCTTGATGTCTCCATTACTCCGTACCTCATAAGTGACTGTAAGTTTGGCGATCACCCTTTGACCGAAATCATTCAGATCATATGTGAATGCGATGGATGTATTATCTGATTCCTTGTTGACCACGCAGGATTTAAGGACTTTGCGGTCACCGGCCTTGCGCCATATCCTGGCCCTTTTATGCAGGTCATTGCCGAAGTCATTATCGATGGGGGCTCTCCAGAAATTGGGTGTACTTTCGCTTATTAACACCCTGTCTCCACTTTTTAAGGATACCAGGTTTCCACTGTCGGCATCAAATGTCAGGCTCAGGAGATCATTGGATAACTCTACCATTCCGTGGGCCTCACTTTTTCCATCTGCAATCTCCAGCTTACCTGCCTTAATCGACACCTTCTGTCCTTCAACACGTGCCGGATTATCGTGCATAGCCCTGAAGGGAAGGCTGAATTGTTCATAGGCAATGATATAACCCGCCGGAATCATTCTATCCGCCTCCCTCTGTTTGGCATAGATATTTACAAAGTATTCTACGCCACTTTGCGGCTTTATTTGATAGTCAATTTCAAGGGTTGTGGAGCAATGTGGTCCGGCCTTCACATTTTCGATGTCCCCCTCCTCTGTTATCTGGCCATTGGCCAGTATACTATAGGAAAAGTCATACATGTTCAGATCGGTAAAAGAGAACTTATTAATCAGCTTGAATATTCCCTTTTCAGCAGAGACTGCTTCAAAGCCTATATTCTGGTAGACCTTCTTTACTTCGTTCAGGTGAGGCTTCACCCCCCTGTCTGGATTCACCAGCCCATTCAGGCAAAAAGCGCCATCGCTTGGTACATCTTTTGGCCCAAAATCTCCGCCATAGGCCCAGAATTCTTCTCCGTCGGCATTTTTTGTAAGCAGGCCCTGGTCCACCCAGTCCCAGATAAATCCCCCCTGCAGGCAATCATACTTTTCAATGACATCCCAGTAATCCTGAAGATTACCGACACTGTTGCCCATGGCATGTGCATATTCACAGAGCACAAATGGTTGTTCCGGCTTGTTCAGGGCATATTCCTCGATACTTTCGGGGCTCCAGTACATTGGGCAAAGAATATCCGAATTTCGAGGTGATTCTGCCTGCTCAAATTGTACCAGCCTTGTCGGATCGACCCGTTTCAGTGAGTCATATCCATCGAAAAATACCTTGCCGTTCCCACACTCATTCCCCATGGACCAGATTAGTACAGAGGCCTGGTTCTTATCCCGCTCAAACATGTTTCTTATCCGGTAGGAGTGAGCCGGGGCCCACTCGGCCAGGTAGGCAGGGTGTTTACTTTTATCGAACTCGCCCTGATTTGTGGCACCCATGCCGTGGGATTCGATGTTGGCCTCATCCACAAGGTAGATCCCGTACCTGTTACAGAGTTTGTACCACTCTTCCGGTTGGGGATAGTGGGAGGTACGCACCGCGTTCAGGTTATATTTCCGAAGCAACTCAATATCTTTCATCATGGTTTCGCGATCCTGAACATGTCCGGTAATATGATGGTGTTCGTGCATGTTAACCCCTTTGAAGTAAATGTATTCTCCATTGAGGTGTACCATATTGTCGATGATCTCAATCTTACGAAAGCCCACATCCTGCCGGATCACCTCAAGTGTTTTTTCCCCATCTTTCAGTGTAATGAATAGTTCATACAAGGCAGGTGATTCGGCCGACCATGTATGCACCTGTTCCACTTGGGTTTTGAATTCAGCATCTTCAGAGGCCTTAGTGGCAAAGGTTTTGACCTCCTTACCATCGTATAGAAGTTCTGCATATAGGTCCACTTCAATCTCATTTGCAAGCTTTATGGAAAGTTCAAAAAGACCATCGCTATAGCTTTCATCCAGATCGGAAATCACCCGGAAGTCCTTTATATGCTGTGGATTGCGAGCCATCAGATAGACATCACGGGTGATCCCGCTCAAGCGCCAAAAATCCTGGTCCTCCATGTAACTGGCATCGCTCCAGCGATACACCTCGACAGCCAGGCTGTTCTCTCCTTTTTTCAGGTAGGGAGTAATGTTGAATTCAGCCGGTGTCTTACTATCCTCGCTATAACCCACTTTCTGCTCATTTACCCAAACATAGAAGGCGGAGCTTACTGCGCCAAAATGCAAATAAACCTCCTTTTCACTCCAGGCTTCGGGAATTGTAAAACTTCGTTTATAGGAACCCACAGGGTTGTAGTGTTTCTGAATAACAGGTGGCGTCTGCTCATGCGGGTATTTAACATTGGTATAGATGGGTATATCAAAGCCTTCAAGCTCCCAGTTTGAAGGAACCGCTATTTTATCCCAGGCCCTGATATCATAATCATCCATAAAAAAATAGAATGGGCGCTCGGAAGGAGAATTGGAAAGGTGAAAATCCCATATGCCATTGAGAGATCGGACCAGTTGAGAGGAAAATAAATCATCATCTGCTGCATTCTCTCTGTCTAAATAGGGCACAAAGGATGCCCTGGCTTCTTCCTTGTTTATCTGGTAAACTTCAGGATTTTCCCAGTCAGCAGGGCTTTTCTCAGTAAAGGCAACATCTTTGTAAGGGGATGAACAAGCTGAGATTAATAGAATTACTAAAAGAACTGGCAGGCTTTTACTGGTCGAGGTCATAACTTTAATATTGATTGGATATATAAAATAAAGAACAGAAAAGGTATTACGCTATTAGAATTAAATAAAAGACTCTTGAAAATTCGTCAATTGTAAATTATTAATAAAGGGTGCGAGGCCAGTATGCTCAGCCTGGCAATATATAATTATCTTGTTAAGATATGGAAGATTTCAATTTCAATAATAAATAGAAAAGCTATGAGAAAACCTGCATTGTTAATCCTGCTTACAGTTTTATTTGCTGCATGCAATCAAACTCAGCAACAGAACACGGAAAATCCTAATGTCATTATCGTATTTATTGATGATGAAGGTTATGGCGATGTGGGGTGCTATGGTGCTACGGGCTTTGAAACACCCCACCTGGATCAGATGGCAAGCAATGGAATGCGTTTTACTTCTTTCTATTCTGCCCAGGCGGTTTGCAGTGCATCACGAGCGGGCCTGCTTACAGGCTGTTATCCAAACAGGATCGGGATCTCGGGGGCGCTCTTCCCTTTTAATGAAATTGGGTTAAACCCGGAAGAGTATACCATTGCTGAAATGTTGAAGGAGCAGGGTTACGCTACGGCCTGCTTCGGTAAATGGCACCTTGGATGGCAAAAAGCGTTTCTTCCCCTGCAACATGGATTTGATGAGTTTGTGGGATTACCCTACTCAAACGATATGTGGCCAAACAGCAATGTGACGGGGGAAAGATTGCCGGAAGGCAAAGGAAGGGCAGGATATCCGGAACTGCCCCTGATTGAAGGGAATGAGGTTGTGGAGAGAATTACAAGCCTGGAGGGCCAGGATAAGCTGACCACCCTCTATACCGAAAAGGCAGTCGATTTTATAAATCGAAATGCAGAGGGTCCCTTCTTTTTGTATGTCCCACATACCATGGGGCATATTCCACTGGGCGTTTCCGATAAATTCCGGGGGAAAAGTGAAAAGGGATTGTACGGGGATGTGATGATGGAAATTGATTGGTCGGTGGGAGAGATCATGCGTACACTGGAGAAAAACAATATCGTTGACAATACCATTGTGATCTTCACAACTGATAACGGTCCCTGGCTGAATTTTGGAAATCATGGAGGATCTGCAGGGGGATTGCGCGAAGGGAAAACCACCTGTTGGGAGGGCGGACAAAGGGTTCCGTTTATCATTCACTGGCCCGGGAAAGTTCCGGCCGGAACGGTATGCAATAAACTGGGATGTGCAATTGACCTCCTACCCACACTGGCAGAAATTACAGGTGCAACATTGTCTGACAATAAAATTGATGGGCTTGATATCAGTTCTCTTTTTATGGGCAATTTTGATTCCGAACCCCGCGAAAGCATTTTGTTCTATCTTGGTAAGAATAATTTAAACGCTGTCCGCAAGGGAAACTGGAAACTGGTCTTGCCACATACCTATCGCTCCTACAATACCGAGCCCGGTAACGATGGGCACGGGGGTAAAAGAATACAAACAGTAGTTGAAAAACCTGAATTGTATAATATGATGCGCGACCCGGGAGAACAGTACAATGTAATTGAGTACCATCCCGAAAAGGTCTCAGAAATCATGACTGTCGTGGAGAAAGCCCGTGAAGAGTTGGGCGATTTGAATGTCGGAATGGAAAAAGGAAGCGAAAACAGGGAGATAGGTAAGTTGGACTAATCAGCTATTTTTAGCTGAACTGGTCCAAGCAACCCGGATTTAACAGGACCTAAATGCATTGCCGTCCCTGGAATGGAATAATGGGGTGCAAGCGTATTCGCTACTCTTAA
>JAOZLK010000631.1 GCA_029934875.1 Bacteroidales bacterium
GGTTTTCCCATCAATGCAAACGGTCAGCTCCCTGGGAAAACGTACATGACGGATGTGCTCGTCTTCATAAACGGCTGGCAGGCTGTCGAGGTACTCAGGATCGTAAGTCCCATCACCTAAATAGGGATTGATAGTCATGTACCCCACCCTGAAGGAAGTAAGGTTCTGGAAGAAGTGGGTTCCCTGGCTGGGATCAATGCGGAAGTTCTCCAATCCCGACTCCACGATGAGACGTGCCTCCGAAATCTGTGTCCAGGTCACCGGAATTCCCAGCCATGGATCGGAGGATCCCCATCTGCCGGGACCCACCAGCACATAGCCGTGTCCGGGTCCATCCTTCTTCGCTTCAGTTTTATCCGCTGAATGACCAGCACCAGCCTCCTTAATTTCAAATTCCCCCGCCGAGCTGTGATCACCTGGTTTTGCAGCTATAAACTTTGCATTGATGGTCTCCATGCTTCGGGCAATTTCCTTGGACCTGGCGGCATCGAAACTACCGGGTTTAACATAGACCAGATCCCTGATCCCGGTGAACTCACCATTACCCAGGGCCGACTGTGAATAGAGGATGCTTTCCTCAGGCTTTATTGCGTCCATGTCCACCACGCTGGACTGGTCTGTTTCCACGATGGGCCTGATTTGCAGGAAGTTGAAAATGTAGGGCTGCCCATCGGGAACATCCATCTCCACAGCAAATTCTATTTCAATGGGCAGGTTAATTTCCTGCTGTCCGATCTCCAGGAGCTCCTTCAGGATGGCCGCCAGGGGAAAGGACTCATGCTGCAGGATGCCTGCAAAGGAGATGAACCTTTTTCCCTTGTAGTTAATTCCATCGCGTACCACATCCGAATCATAATCGTACACCGATGCCACGTGCTTAAGGGCCCTGTTCCCATCGGCTGAAGAGAGTTTCAGGCGGGCAAGGTTCACGGAATCATCGGTGGAGGTATGGTACTTTTCCTGGTGTAGATCCAGGCCGTAAAACTGCTTCTGGGTATCCCTTAGCATGAGTTTGCTGGAGGAAAGCTGCAGTATCTTCTTGGGATAGGCGGGAGAGAAACGCAGGCTCACACCCCCATCCACGATGTACTTTCCAAGTCCGAAGGCCACCTTGGCGATACCATCCTCGGGTTTCTCCGGTGCTATGGGATAGAAGTTAATTGACCGGGCCACTCCCGATACAGTGGGGAAATAGTAATCCCCGTGACTGGAGCCGCAAACTTCCTGGATGACAATTCCCATCTTCTCCTCGTCAATTACATTGGAGGTGGCCTCAATATAAGCCTTGCTCTCCCTGAAGTAAACCGAAGCATAAACCGACTTGATGGCATTGGTGAGCATCTCCATGGTCTGCGATGGGTCATCTTTGCTTATCGGGATCATATAGGTGGAGTAAATCCCAGCAAAGGGCTGATAATGTGAATCCTCCAGCTTGCTGGAAGAGCGAATGGCAATGGGAGCCTGGCACACCGAAATCACTGTATAGAGGTCCTGGTGCAACCACCCGGGTAGCTTGGCCGAAACAAAATGATTCAGGATCTCCTCATCACTTATGTTTGAAATCCCAATCGCATAGAGACCGTTCATATCCATGAATTCGTCAAACACATCGGTACTCAGCACCACCGTTTTAGGTACGGTGATCACCACTTTCTCAAACTTACTGTAAAGGTTGTGCTTGTCGATTATCGAGTTGATGAAAGCCAGTCCGCGTGCCTTCCCCCCGATGGACTCATCACCGATCCTGGAGAAGATCCTGTAGGAGTCATGGCTGTTCTTATCGAATTTTGCAATGATGCCCCGGCTCTTGCTGATGCGATAGCTGGAGATGGCATCATGGAGGTAAAACCGGATTTCGTCCAGGTTCTTAAAATCCTCGTTCCTGATATACTTAAAGAGCTGTGCCACCGGAAAGATGGCCCGGGCATTGAGCCACTTGGAAAAATCATTACGATTCGAATGAAAAGCCAGGACATCATCGGGAATCTCCCTGATCTTTTTTTGAAGCGCCTTAAGATCAGCCGCACGCCCAACCTCCTTCAGGGTAACGGGATCACGAAAAATAAATTCCCCGAAAGCAAAATTACGGATGATGAAATTGCGCAACTCCAGGGAAAGGGACTTGGAATATTTATGCATGAATCCCACTCCCAGCTTATCGGCCAGCACTGCATTGGAAAGATCGGACGACTGCAGGAGAGCCGGCAGGTAGGGATCTTCCTTTCGCAGCTGCTCCACCAGTTTGATGCCCAGCTTGCTCTCCTTATCGCGACCATCTCCTTTTTTGAAACTCACATCGCTTATGATCCCCAGCAGGTTATCCTTGTAGCTGCGATAGAGCCCCATTGCTTCGTCGTAGGTTTTGGCCAGCAGGATCTTGGGCCTGCCCCTCATCCTGAGCATGCGCTGGTGTTCATTGAGGGCTTCCTTGACAAAGATGCGAGATTGCTGCATCACAATTTTATAGAGCTCCGGAAGGTAGGTGGATGTATAGCGAATGGAGTCCTCAACAAGTATGATGCACTGCACACCCACCGTATCGATATCATAGGGCGCATTCATCTTGTCCTCGATAAGCTTAATAATTGCCAGCAGCAGGTCGGCGTTGCCCAGCCAACAGAAAACATAGTCGATGGCCGACATGTCCTCATTCTGCAAGCGAAGGCTCACTTCCCGGTTAAAATGGGTAAGGACCACGATGGGAACCTCCATGTACTTTCTTCGAATCAGTTTGGCCAGGGAAAAGGCATCATCCTGTCCCAGGTTCAGCATCTCGATCACCAGGTCGATCTCACCTTCATCCAGAATCGTGAAGGCCTCCTTAGTACTGGTGGCCTTTACAAATACCGGGGGGTAGCGGAGGTTGAGAGATACATACTCATTGAAGATCTGCTCATCAATACGGCCATCCTCCTCCAGCATGAAGAAGTCGTAGTTACTACTGATAATCAAAACCGTACGAATCCGCTTCTGCATCAACTTGTCGAATGCAGTGGGACTGAAATCAATTGTGGGGAAGTTCATCCCCTGTGAAACAGGCATACTTCAATATAATAGAAATTCTTTTCTTCCCGT
>JAOZLK010000632.1 GCA_029934875.1 Bacteroidales bacterium
AGGACTACATTTTATCCCTGAACCCCGAGCGGGTCATTTTCAATCCAGGCACCGTAAATCCGGGGTTTATGGGTAAGTTAAAACAAGCGGGGATCGAACCAGTGAGTGAATGCATGCTGGTCATGCTCAAGGAGGGCGAATTTTAGAATCAATTCTTAATCCAATGGAAGGCATATACAACCTGGAAGCGCTACAGGCCCTGATCAGCGAAAAGCCCGGCGTATTGCTTTATTTCTCCAACGATATGTGTTCCGTCTGCAGGGTGCTGAAGCCCAAGGTAGAGGACCTGCTTTCAGTGGACTTCCCGGAGATTGAAGTCCGCTACATCGACATTGACAAAAGTCCTGTGTTGTCGGGACAGTACCGGGTTTTCACCATTCCCACCATACTCATCTTTTTCGAGGGAAATGAGCAGGCCCGCCTCTCGCGGAACATCAGCCTTCATCAGCTCAACGAAATCATCGAAAGGCCCTACTCACTAATTTTCGAATAGCCCATCAATCAGGTCGTCATCTACCAGGTTTGGGATCGTCACCTTCAGATCTGGTGTCCGATCCATCTCTCTTTGAATGGTATTCATGGCACCCTCGTTGCGGGCCCAGCTCCTGCGGGCAATGCCGTTATTTACATCCCAGTGAAGCATCATCTCCAGCCGGCGATCGGCCTCCTCACTGCCATCCAGGAGCATTCCGAAGCCACCGTTGATCACTTCACCCCAGCCCACACCTCCTCCGTTGTGGATGGATACCCAGGTGGCTCCCCTGAAGGAATCACCAATCACATTCTGAATGGCCATATCAGCCGTAAATGCCGATCCGTCATAGATGTTGGAAGTTTCCCTGTAGGGCGAGTCGGTTCCCGAAACATCGTGGTGGTCACGTCCCAGCACCACCGGTCCGGATATCTTCCCTTCACGAATGGCCCTGTTGAAGGCACGGGCAATGGCAATCCGTCCCTGGCTGTCAGCATAGAGAATGCGTGCCTGTGATCCCACTACCATCTGGTGGGCCTCTGCCTCCCTGATCCAGTGTATATTATCCAGCATCTGTCCCCTGATCTCATCAGGCACCTCCGGCAGGATTCCCTCCAGAACCTCGGCAGCAATCCGGTCTGTCACGGCCAGGTCAGCCGCCTCGGAAGAGGTACATACCCACCTGAAGGGACCAAAGCCATAATCAAAGAAGAGCGGACCCATAATCGCCTGCACATAGGACTGGTAGCGATACTTACCATCCTCCCCGAAAATATCAGCTCCTGCCCTGCCCGCCTCCAGCAGGAAGGCGTTGCCGTAGTCCCAGAAATACATTCCCTGTTCGCTCAGTCCGTTTACTGCCTTGACATGCCTGCGCAGGGACTGATAAACCTCCTCCCTGAACGCAGTGGGATCTTCGGCCATCATCCTGTTGGCCTCCTCAAAATCCATACCGGCCGGGTAGTATCCCCCGGCAAAGGGGTTATGAAGGGAGGTCTGGTCAGATCCAAGCTCGATCCTGATCCCCTTTTTAAGCAAATACTCCAGCAGAACTACAACGTTGCCCTGGTAGGCCAGCGAGACCGCCTCGCCTGCCCCGCGGGCCTCTTCAAGGCGCTCAGCAAGGATATCCAGGTCTTCAAACACTTCATCCACCCACCCTTGCGAATGGCGTGTATGGGTCGCCCTGGGATTTACCTCTGCTACCAGGCAGATCCCCCCGGCAATTACGGTGGCCTTGGCTTGTGCGCCCGACATGCCCCCCAGTCCGGAAGTCACAAATACCTTTCCCTTCATGCCCGAATCCCCACCCAGCTTCAGGCGCGCCGCATTCATTACAGTAATGGTAGTGCCATGGACAATTCCCTGGGGCCCGATATACATAAAGGAACCTGCCGTCATCTGGCCATACTGGCTCACACCCAGTGCATTCATCCTTTCATAATCATCCTGGGCAGAATAGTTTGGAATCACCATCCCGTTGCTCACCACTACCCTGGGCGCCTCTTTATGAGAAGGGAAAAGCCCCATGGGGTGACCCGAATAGAGGACAAGGGTCTGCTCATCGCTCATCTCCGAGAGGTACTTCATAGTCAGTCGGTACTGGGCCCAGTTCTGAAAGACAGCCCCGTTACCCCCATAGGTAATCAGCTCATCGGGGTGCTGCGCCACGGCATGATCCAGGTTATTGGATAGCATCATCATAATGGCACCAGCCTGAACGCAGCGGTGAGGAAAGGCCTGCAGGCTGCGGGCAGAAATTTCATAAGCAGGCTTATACCTGTACATATAGATCCGGCCAAATTCTTCCAACTCACGGGCGAACTCTTCGGCCAGCTCCCTGTGATGAGCTTCCGGAATATAGCGAAGTGCATTTCTCAGGGCCAGCTTCTTCTCATCGGCTGAAAGAATTGCTTTTCGTTTCGGAGCATGATTCAGGGAGGGATCCCGTGGCTGAAGCTTGGGCAGCGCCTGTGGCAGTTCAGCGGGAATACCTTCTGCAACAGCCTTCTTAAAGGCCTCTTCCGACCTGTCTGTATTGATTTTCTCCTGGCTCATCTTTTCAAGATTTTGTTGATCAAAAATACAAATTTCAATCCCGCCCCTGAAGGCATGGCAGGCGGTTATAAAACACATTATGGAGAGCGCTTTATCCACCTCGTTTAAATAGATAGCTGCAGGGACTATTATCCACTATTTAGCAATCTATAAATTCGAGGTAGTCGCCTTTCAAAGTATTCAGGTAAAAAAGCAGGCGCAATAACTGATTTACCAGCTCCATTACAAGCTGCAATAATTGTTAAGCTAAGCATTGGCCTTAAGGGCCCTGATGAGTTCGTTACTTAACGAACCATTTTCCTTTCGTTTTTGGAAAGTCTTTTCTTGTGGAATTATTTTGGTTTCTAAAATGACTTTTGCCTCATTCATTTGTTGTTCAACCCGAACTCCAGTAATTAATACTTCTTTGCTCATACTGCAAAATTACAATTTTACATTAAACAGCCTTTAGGTTCTTGATTTTGATATATAATGTAAAACCAAACATATTTCTGTTCCGACTCACGGAAAAGGGACGTAAATTATCGGGTTATTATACTTATAAG
>JAOZLK010000633.1 GCA_029934875.1 Bacteroidales bacterium
CAGGGAAGGATTTTGAATCTTCCTACAGCCTGGTGCTCGAATCCATTGGCGAAAAGCGGCTACCCGAGATCCAGCACCAAACTTTCTTAAACCTTGACAAAAAATATCAACGCATGAAGAATTTCACATATATATTCGGACTTAGCTCGGCATTGCTGACTATTATTGGCGCTTTCTTTAAAAAAATGCACTGGCCCGGGGCCTCCATCCTGGTCACGGTGGGAATTGTACTGATAGTACTTGTTTTTTTGCCGCTATACTTCATCACCAAGCAAAGAGAGCAGGTGGAAAAGAAGAACCCGGTTTATGCCATTGTGGGCTATCTGACCATCGCCTTGCTTCTTGCGGGTGCACTCTTCAAACTCATGCACTGGCCGGGCTCGGGACTTGTTTTGCAGCTTGGTACAGGCTTGTTGGTAGTCGGGTTTATCCCACTTTATGTGGTAAATGTCTTTCAGCGCGGGGGAGGTGAGAAAGTTACGCTGCCCTACTTAGCCATGTTGCTGGTTGGGATCTCGCTTGTGATGATCTATACCAATGTAAATATGGGAAAGTACATGCTCGATACTTATATGGATGAGGCAATAATCATTGAGGAGCAGGCAGCTGAAACTCAAAAAGGGACCGCTAAACTGCTCGAGTGGGCAGGGGAGAGCTGTGATGCATCCTGCCTGCAGACCATCTCTTCGATTCATGCCGATGCCAGGTCTATTCAGGTGATGATTACAAGCATGCAGGATGAAATGAAGACCTTTCTACAACAAGCCGGAGCATCTCTTGCAGAACTTAAAGGAATAGACAAGCATGGAGCAGGCCGGGAGGTCATTGTTGATTCTGGCAGTGGGCACGATTTTGCAGTGGCTACACTTGAATTCCGGGTAATGCTGGAGGAGCTAGTCAAAGATCCTGTGGCCCGGGCCCAGATTCTCGACCACCTTGAATTCACAGGGAAGGTGGGGTCCGGTGAATATGGGGTAAGGGAAGTAGAAGATGATCCCTTCATGAGGACTTACTACAAGCTTAGCGCTGCATCCAGGGGAGTTGCCCTTGCCGAATATGTAGCCATTAGCCGCTTGCTCCATCCCTAAAGGTGGTGCCCGTGAAAAGAAAAAGGGGTCTGCGAGGACCCCTTTTTACTAACCACTTAAACCTAAAAAGAAATTTTTACTTCATCACCCGTTAGTGAATTGTAAAAGGACGTAAGATTTGTTTTCAATGTAGGTTATGCATATTATATGCCAAACCTTGCAAGGCTCAGAAATCAAACATGATAGCTGCTTTTTACAAGATTTGGAACAGGGGAAAAGTGAACGCTTGTGGTACCGACGTGTTCGATTCCGTACGTTTTTTAATCCAGTTTCGTTTTAGTCCAGTTGGTCTTACGGCCCAGGGCCTTGATGCCTGCAACATAACCTTTGAGATAAAGGTTGTCAAAGTCACCATCTTCAAACCAGGCGTAACAGTCGTAGGTTTTGCCGTTTTTGGGATCATAGATGGTGCCGCCGGTCCACCGTTCCTTATCGGCATTGTATGTGAAACCCTTGACAATAACCAGGCCCATCACAGGCTTTTTTGCAAGTTCTGCATCAGGATTTTCCTTGTCCAATTTGGGTGCTCCGAATTCGTTGGGTTCGTCCAACCAGACGATTTCTCCTGAAATTTTGCCATCAGATCCGGTTTTGACATCAAGTTTTGAGGTCTTTTCTTCATTAAACCAGATTCCCTCAATTTTTTTGGACTGAGCATTGAGGAACATGGGAATAGCAAGCGCAATAATGGTGGTAAAAAGAAACTTTTTCATATTTGGAGTTTTAGTTATTGGCAGCAAAATAGTCAATTCGCTGAATAACTACAACAAGTCGCTTAATTTCTGATGTATTCAGTATAGGTATGAGCGTACTGATTATTTTCTCCTGCTTCCACGCTTTCTGATGAAAGCGCATCCCACTGGGTGAAATCAATCTCGGGAAAAAAGGTGTCAGCCTCAAAGGAATGGTGTACCCTGGTGAGATATAATTTGTCTGCCATTGGAAGAAACTGGGCATAAACCATGCCGCCACCGATGACGAAACATTCATCGGATGAGCCGGCCATTGCAATGGCTTCGTCAATGGAAGAGGCCATTTCGCATGCATCGAAGCTTTCTCCTTCAAGATCTGAAATGACAATGTGCCTTCGCCTGGGGAGGGCGCCGTTGGGTAGGGAAAGGAAGGTGTTTCGCCCCATGATCAGGGTGTGACCGGTCGTAAGCTGCTTAAAGCGCTTAAGGTCCCCTGAAATGTGCCAGAGTAATTTATTATCCTTGCCAATGGCCCGATTTTCAGCAATGGCTACAATAATAGATATGTTGGGCAGAATCCTGTTTTCCATTTCAGACCGAAATTTGTCCCTTGATGTGGGGGTGGGGGTCATAATTTTCTAGTGTAAAATCTTCAAATTTGAAATCGAAGATGTCTTTAACTTCCGGGTTAAGAGAGACGGTGGGTAGTGATTTCGGTGTCCTGCCCAGTTGAAGCCTGACCTGCTCCATGTGATTCAGATAAATGTGCGCATCTCCCAGGGTATGGATGAATTCGCCTGGCTGCAGTCCGCATACCTGGGCCATCATCATCAAGAGGAAGGAGTATGAGGCAATGTTGAAGGGAACTCCCAGAAATATGTCCGCACTTCGTTGGTATAACTGGCAGGAGAGCTTCCCATCGGCCACATAGAACTGAAAGAGGATATGACATGGAGGAAGCGCCATCTGGTCCAGTTCCCCCACGTTCCATGCACTGACCACATGTCGCCTGGAATCGGGACTATTCAGAATGGATTGAATCACCGAGCTAATCTGGTCAACATGGCTGCCTCCCGGGGTGGGCCAGCTTCTCCACTGGAAGCCATAAATATGCCCAAGGTTCCCGTGCTCATCGGCCCATTCATTCCAGATTCGGACACCATTATCATTCAGGTACTTTGTATTGGTATCACCCTGGAGAAACCAGAGAAGCTCGTAGATGATCGACTTAAGGTGAAGTTTTTTTGTTGTCATCAGTGGAAACCCTTGCGAAAGGTCGAATCGCATCTGGTAA
>JAOZLK010000634.1 GCA_029934875.1 Bacteroidales bacterium
CATCTGTTGCTCCAAAATCTACCACCATGTCTTTCAGGCTCCTGATGCCGCCACCGGACCCCACTCCACCATAGGTAATCGAGGTACCTGTGATACCCGTATAATTCTTAATGGCAAGCTTATAGAATGGGAGGGGGAAGGTGGCTCCTGCAGCCGTAATGGCCACTGAGCCTGACTTTTTTTTGTCTGATTTACTCTCAGAACTGCCTCCTCCGCATGATGCTAAAAAGAGGGCTGTTGCGACTATTAATACTACGTTTTTCATTTTGTTTTTTTTATTGGCTTAGAATCTGATTTCAAGACTCAGGTAAGCTGAATGTGACATTGACGATCCATCGGCCGGCGACCATCCCTGGTAATTGGGTGTAAGCATAATGCCTTTTATGGGATTAAACTCCACACCCGCAATTATCAATTGGCCATCCCTGGCATAATTCCAGGGATCTGTTTCTGAGCCAATTTGTGGAGAGGTGAGATTATCATAACGACCAATGAACCTGACTTTCTTCATCTGGTAGGAGCCATAAACCGAGACACCAGTCCGGTCCTGGTCTGCTTCCATCTTATAATTCAATTGGTAGTTATATTCAGCTCCAATACGCAGGCTCTTATTGCTATAACCAGCATAGAGAGCCAGGGTCTGCTGGGGGGAATCATTTCCCATATAGTCATAGGAAGCACGGAGATCAAGCCCTTTGAGTGGCCTTACGCTTACTCCCCCACTGTACTTTAATACGGAATCGGACTCCAGTTTTTTATAGCCTTCTCCATTGGCAAGGGTAAAATCCACACTCAGCACCTTATGAATATCATATTTAAGGAAGGCTCCCAAATCGGCACTGGGTCCGAATCTATGTTCATCCATGAAAGACTTATAAAAATACCGTCCTCCCCACATGTCTTCCTGGATTTTAAACTGGTATAAACCGATCATACCCATTTTAAAAGTTAGTTTGTTCTTTCTGTACTGCATAAAGGCATTTTTCAGATAGGCAGTCATCTGAAAATTTCCAAAGCTAGGATCCCCCACATCAAGGATCAATCTTCCGGAAATGGTCTTGCTGAACTGGCGCTGATATCCAAGATAGGCCCTCTGGATTTGAAATACTTTATCGACCTTACCATCAGTCCAGGTGCTGTGGTAATTAGTGTAAATCCTTACGATGGGCTTACCGTACGGTTCAAATTCTGCTTCTTCCTGAGCTTCCTGTGAAAATGATTTTCCTCCGAAAAGCAGGATTACAAAGGCAATAAACAAGATCCTTAATTTCATCATCGTGGAGTTTAATTTGATAACAAATGAAGCCCATTTTCATTACGAATCCATTAAGGGATTGTTAAGTTATTGTTACATCCTGACAGTGCCTGTTAAGCTGCACATAGCAACACTTATAATTTAATACTTAAAAATCTTCTATGTTGAATTTTTTGAACCGGGTTTCTCCCATACACTCTCGTGTCGGTCCTCATGTTTTTCTCCTTTCTATATTTCTACGCTGCTTCGATGAGCTTGAAGAATTATGGAGAAGACTGAAATGTGGATCAAGCAAAAACTTATTCTCGATTTTCATCAATGAAATTCGGAATTTTCCTGATATTGGAGGCTATCTTCAGGCAACACCAATCAAAAAAATGAAAAATACCAGGTATTACATCACAGGGATAATTCTTACACTCTTTTTTGCTGTAGGATCGTCTGAATCTCTTGCTCAGGGAAAGAGTAAAACAACGCAAATCAATACCGAGGGCTTTTTTACCCTCGGTAAAGTGGATAAGCATTGGTGGTTCATCACACCACAGAGACAAGCTTTCTTTTCCATCGGATTAAACCATTTTGATCCTGCGAGTTTGCGCTATCCTGAGAATATTCATTTATGGGAGGAGAAATACAATGCAAGTACTACAGAGTGGTTAGAGAAATCCGTAAAACCAAACCTGGAGAAATGGGGGTTTAACACCATGGGATGGGAGCAGGAAGTAACAGTAAGGCAATGGCAACATTCAAGGTCATTTACCAATGATGAATTAAAAGTATTGGATATGCCTTATTGCCGAATGCTCCCCTTTAATGAGTCCCATCAGTGGGAAAAGCATACGGTACACTATGATTTCTTTAGTGAAGATTGGATTGAATGGTGTGAATATGTAGCGCGCTCCTATTGTGCCGAAGTCAAAGATGACCCCAATCTTATCGGCTATTTCTTTAGCGATTGTCCTACCTGGATCCACTCCCGCCCACAAAACGAATGGCGAGGTCCCATGTTTGACCCGGAAAAATTGGAGACAAAGGAGGGACGCGATGAACTTTCCAAAATGGCCATACAATACTATAAAACCATTCACGATGCAATCAGGAAATACGACCCTAACCACCTGATACTTGGAGATCGTTATGAGGCAAATGCACCCATTGCGATGGAGGTGATAGAAGCCGCTCTCCCGTATATAGATGTGCTGTCCTTTCAGGATTTCAGAGATCCCGCTTTGCATCTTGAAGAGTGGTATAAAGAAACGGGGAAACCCGTATTGCTGGCTGATGGTGCCAAAATTACACAGGGTGAGGGGATCTATAAACGTACCGATGGCAGTTGGTATGCTGAACAAATAGAAGCTCTTTATAACAACCCCGGATGTGTAGGCTTTCATCTGTGTGGTGCATATCAGCGCAATAAAGCCAGGGCAAGAGGTTTGTTAGATGAATTCGAACACCCGGATATTGAGAATGTTGAAATTATTCAGCGTACTAATGAGAAGATTCATGCTTCGATGAAAAAGCAAACTACAGTAACTAAGTAAATATTATGTACCCAATGAAAACCAGGATAATACTACGGCTTTTTGTCCTTTATATCCTCTTTATTGGAAAAAACGGACCCCTTGACCACTTCGGGCCAATTCTGATTGACAAGGCAAATGGCCTAGTGATCTGATGTTTAAATAATTTTTCATATTCCGGCGAAGGGTGGTCAAATCTTCTGGTTTTTCCAATTATTTCAGAACCTTAATATGAATTCCGCACCTTTACCCAGATCGGACTTGACAGAGATCTGGCCATTGTGTAAGCGCATGA
>JAOZLK010000635.1 GCA_029934875.1 Bacteroidales bacterium
CCTGAGTGGGGGGCCATGCTTAGCGATGGGCGAGGATATCTGGTGACAGCGCCTCATCTTACTATTTTTCCAGGTCTCGCGATCATGATTCTTGTACTTGCATTTAACCTTTTCGGTGATGGTTTAAGAGATGCTCTGGATCCGAGGATGAAACTATGAGAGACGTTATGACCCCTATGAATCAGGATAGTATGAAAGAAACACTTCTAAAGGTTGAAAATTTAAAAGTGGAGTTTGACACTGAAGATGGAATTGTAAAAGCTCTGGATGATATCAGTTTTGAGATTGAAAGGAAAAAAATTTTCGGTCTTGTGGGGGAATCAGGCTGTGGGAAATCGGTGACGGCAAACACTATATTGAACTTGATACCTAAGCCACCGGGCAGGATAGTGAACGGACAGATTCTCTTTGAGGGTAATGATCTTCTCACTATTTCAGCAGACATGTTGAGAGAAATCCGGGGGGGAGAAATATCGATGATCTTTCAAGATCCCTTCACATCCTTGAACCCGGTCTATACGGTAGGACGTCAGATATCAGAAGCTATTAAACTTCATCAGGAGTTTCAAGGGTATGACGCCATGAGGAAGGCAGCAGAAATAATGGGAATGGTAGGTATTCCTGAAGCTGAAAAGCGTCTAAAAGATTACCCTCATCAATTTTCAGGCGGTATGCGCCAAAGGGTAATGATAGCCATGGCCCTTTCCTGCAACCCTACTTTGCTCATTGCGGATGAGCCCACAACTGCACTCGATGTGACTATTCAAGCGCAGATTCTCCAGTTGATGAACGATTTGAACCAAAAAATGGATATGGCCATTCTTTTCATTTCCCATGATCTGGGAGTTATCTCCGAGATGTGTGACCATATTGCCATCATGTATGCAGGATGCATCGTTGAAAGTGCCGAAGCTGAAGTTTTTTTTAATAACCCACTACATCCTTATTCTGAGGGGCTTCTCGGGTCTATTCCCATTATCGGTGAACACGAGGACATGCTGAGTGTGATTCCGGGAAACGTGCCAAATCTAACATTCCCCCCTATGGGCTGCCGTTTTCATCCGAGATGTTCATACGTCATGGATCGGTGTCGAAACGAAAAGCCTGTCAGCAAAGAGGTAACCCCAGGGCATAAGGTAGCCTGTTTTAATGTCAAAGGATAGATCATGAGAGAAATTTTGCGGATCGAAAATTTGAAAAAATACTTTCCCGTCCAGCGTGGCCTATTTAAAAAAAACATGGGCACCATCAAAGCAGTCGATGATTTGAGTATTTCGATTAAAGAATCACAGATATTCGGCCTTGTCGGTGAAAGTGGTTGTGGAAAATCAACGGTTGGAAGGACAATTTTGCGGTTTTGGGAACTCACCTCCGGTAGGATCATTTTTAAGAATAGAGACATTACTGATGTTGATAAAAAATCTCTTAAAAAACTGAAAAGCGAAATGCAGATGATTTTTCAAGATCCAAGCGCCTCTCTAAACCCGAGAATGCGTATCGGAACCTCCATCGAGAGAGCTATGAAAATCCATACATCTTATAATGGTTCCGACAGGCGTGAAAAAATTGTCGCTTTGCTCAAAAAAATGGGCCTTCAGCCGGAACACTATAACCGATACCCCCATGAACTCTCCGGAGGCCAACAGCAGCGGGTGGGAATTGCCAGGGCGCTTGCAGTCGAGCCAAGTTTTATCGTGCTGGATGAGGCCACATCAGCACTTGATGTTTCTGTACAGGCCCAGATTCTAAACCTGTTAAAAGTATTGCAGAGAGATTTAAAGTTAACCTATCTCTTCATTTCTCACAATCTCAGCGTAATTGATCATTTTTGCAGTCATATTGCCGTTATGTATGCCGGAAAAATAGTTGAAATTGCTGATCGGGATACGCTTTTCAAATCTCCAAAGCATCCATATACCCAATCCCTTTTGTCTTCCATTCCTGAGATTGGAAGACAAAAGGAAGGGTCGCGAGTCGTACTGAAAGGCGAGGTACCCAGTCCCGAAAACCCTCCAGCGGGATGCCGTTTCCATCCACGATGCTTCAAAATGTCTGGAAAATGCAAACTCGAGGAACCACAAATGATAGAGGTTGAAAAAGGGCACCTTCTTGCCTGTCATCTTGTTGACTTAAAATAATGAGGCGTAAAAATGAAATATGATTTTGATCAGATTATTATAAGACGGAACACAAATTCAACAAAGTGGGACATGAAGGATGCGGGTATTATACCGGTATGGCTTGCCGATATGGATTTGGTGTCATGTCAGCCTATGGTGGATGCTATTGTTAAAAGGGTCAAACACGGCATATTCGGTTATAGCTTAATTCCGGATTCATTCTACGATGCTGTCATTCACTGGATGAACAAAAGGCATACATGGCAGATCTATCAGGAGTGGATTGGCATAACACCAGGAACCGTTTCTACAATTAATCTTGCGATACAGGCTTTAAGTCAGCCCGGCGATAAGGTGATTATACAAACACCGGCCTACTATCCTTTTTACGGCGCGATAAGTAACAACGGCTGTCATCTATTAACCAACAGGCTTAAGCTTGCAGATGGGAAATATGAGATTGATTTTGAGGATTTCAAGAAGAAAGCGGCAGATCCAAGAGCGAGCATCTTTATTCTATGCAGCCCTCACAATCCTGTTGGCAGGGTGTGGACCAGGGCTGAGCTGACTGAAATGGGTGAAATTTGTCTTGAAAATGATATTTACATGATTTGTGATGAAATACATGCGGAATTTGTTTATAAAGGATATCATCATACTGCTATTGCAACTATTTCTGAGGCCATCGCACAGAATTCTATTATGTGTTACTCAGCAAGCAAAACATTTAATCTGGCTGGCCTTAGGCTTTCAATTACCATCATTCCAAATGAACGAATTAAGAAATTATTTGATAATAGATTGGAAAGTGCAGCGGTCAATAGACCGAATACGTTTGGAATAATCGCTACTGAGGCGGCATTTACATACGGAGAAGAATGGCTTGAACAGCTTCAGGTATATTTAAAGGGGAATCTGGAATTTTTGACCGGGTTTATTCAAAACAGAA